>JAFDGP010000163.1 GCA_019309245.1 Deltaproteobacteria bacterium
GCGTTGGGTGATCGGGCCCTGTTTTTGATCGGCGCCATCCACGGCAACCCTGAAAATTCCGGACATGATTACGCCGCATCGTTAAAAGCGTTTCAAAGGCTTCAGAAGGCCTTCCCGGCCAGCAGGATGGTAGAGCGGGCAACGCGTGCGGCGAACTATGTGGCCGGACTCTTGGCTCAAGAACAGGTTATTCAAAAACTGAGGTCGAAACGGGCACGCTTGAAAAAAAGCCTTGAGGCATGTAAGGGCAGGGTCAAGAGCCTTCAGACGGCATTGGACGGTTCGGAAGCCGAGATCAAGAGCCTGAAAGATCAACTGGAGAAACTGAAACAGATCGATCTGGTGATTGAGGAAAAGAAAAAGCAGGTAAAATGAACCTGCAACTCCTCGGAGGGAACTAACCCATGGATAGAATTCTGGTTCTTGACGACGATAAGAACTTGTTGGAAGTCATCAAGATGAGACTGGAAGCCAATGACTTCGAGGTGGCGACAGCCGTTGATGCGATGCAGGCCCTTGAGATAGCGCGACAGCAGAAAGTGGACCTGGCCCTTGTGGACCTCAAGATTTCCGGCACCAACGGCATCGCGGTCATGGAAGAACTCCACGCCCTGAATCCTGAAATTCCTATTATTATTTTGACGGCCTACGGAACGATCAAGAGTGCTGTGGAGGCCATGAAAAAGGGGGCATATAGTTATCTCAGCAAACCGTTTGACTATCGAGACCTGCTTTTGCAGATCAAAAACGGCTTGGAAAAACGCCGTCTTTCAAGAGAAGTCTCAAGGCTGAGAAACATTGTGGAAGGACAATACGATTTTAAGAACGTGATCGGCAAAAGCGAAAAGATGAAAAAAGTCCTGGCAAAGGTCGGTCAGGCAGCCGGCAGCGAATCCAATGTGTATCTTGAGGGAGAAAGCGGGACGGGAAAGAGCCTGATCGCCAAGACATTGCACGTGGCCGGTTCGCGAAAAGACGGCCCCTTTGTGATTATCAATTGCGCGACCATTCCTGAAAACCTGCTGGAAAGCGAGCTGTTCGGCTACGAACGGGGCGCCTTTACCGGTGCGACAAAAAGCAAAAAGGGCCTGTTCTTTCAGGCGCACAAAGGCACGTTGTTCCTTGACGAGATTTCGGAAATGCCGATGTTCATGCAAGCCAAGCTCTTGCGCGCCCTGGAGGACCGGGAATTTTATCCCCTGGGGGCGGAAAAACCTGTCAAGGTGGATGTCCGGTTGATCGCTGCGTCCAACAAGCACATGAAAGAAGAGGTCAAGCGAGGACGATTTCGAGAAGATCTCTTTTACCGAATATACGTGATTCCCATCGAGCTTCCGCCGTTAAGGGAACGCAAGGGGGATATCCCTTTGCTGGCAGAGCACTGTCTACGCAGGATCGCCAAAGAGAGCAAGAAGCAAATCAAGGGCTATACGCCCGGAGCGTTGCAGAAGATGATGTTCTATTCCTGGCCGGGAAATGTGCGGGAGTTGGAGAACACCATCGAATGCGCGGTGGCCATGGCCCGACACGATTTGATTACGGAAGACCTGATCCTGCCTTCTCAGACGATTGAGACCGGTCGTCTCAGGCCGTTTAAGGAGGCCAAGCAAGGCTTTGAAAGAAACTATATCATTGAACTCATGGAACTCACCCAGGGCAATGTCACCAAGGCTGCCAAGCTGGCGGGGAAATACCGTGCCGATCTTTATGACCTGCTGAAGAAATACGATGTGGATCCGGGGGACTTCCGGGTCCGGGAGGGGTGATTTATCATTTGTCATTTATCATTTATCATCTATCATTGAACAGTCACCAGTGGTCACCCGGATCCACCGGTTGCCTGATGCCAGATATCAGATGCTGGATGCCGGAAATGGCTCCTTTCGTTCTATCTTCCCCCTTTGGAAAAGGGGAGCGAGGGGGATTCGAAAAAAAGTTTTAGGTTTTAGGTGAAGCGGTAAAAAATATTTTTGTATTACCGCAGAGAACGCAGAGGATGTGGAGAATTGGACAAATTTTTCCTCTGTGTTCTCCGCGCTCTCTGTGGTGAAAAATCGTAGGACGGCATTTTTTTATATGCCGCCATGATGTGGTCGATAAGGTTCCGGCCGATGATTTTTTTCTTGTAGTCCATCAAATCAACATGTATACTGTGAAATATCTAGAAAATCAACAATGGCGATGTTGAATGGAGCTTGAACGACAATTGCAGCTAGCCCCGTTGCTGGCAATGAAATCGTTTTTCCTTTTTGGGCCGCGCGCCACCGGGAAAACCACACTGGTGCGCCAACAATTGGCGAAAACAGCTACGGTCATTGATCTTCTGGATTCACGATACTTCCTGCGGCTTTCCAGTGACCCCCACGAGCTCGAGTCCCTGATTGCGGGGGGGGCGTTCGACATTGTTGTGATAGACGAAATCCAACGTCTTCCGGAACTCCTGAATGAAATTCATAGACTCATTGAAACCCGCAAGTTCACGTTTTTGCTCACAGGGTCGAGTGCACGCAAGCTTAGGCGCGGCAAAGCAAACTTGTTGGCCGGTCGTGTTTGGGAAGCGAGAATGTTTCCTCTTATTCGTCGTGAAATCAATGAATTCGATTTGGATCGTTACCTGCGCTACGGCGGGCTGCCCGCCGTATATTTGAGCGATTACCCTGAGGAAGAGCTGGATGCGTACGTAAACACATATCTCAAGGAAGAAATCCTTGCAGAGGGCCTGATTCGGCGTCTTCCGCCGTTTTCGCGGTTTCTCAGGACGATTGCTTTGGCCAATGGAGAAGTTGTGAATTTTACCAAACTGGCCAATGACTGCCAGGTTCCCCCTTCTACTGTCGCAGAATATGTTCGACTTCTGGAAGATACCCTGATCGGATTGCTCCTGCCTGCGTGGACGGAATCCAAGAAACGCAAAGCAACCAAGACCGGGAAGTTCTATTTTTTTGACCCCGGCGTTACACATGTCCTGGCTGGCACGCAGAGCCTGGATCGCAATTCAAATCTTTATGGGAAAAGCTTTGAACAGTTCATCTGTATGGAACTGAGGGCCTATTTGAGTTATCGAAGAAAGAAGCTTGCCCTGACATTCTGGCGATCAAAGAACGGCCATGAGGTCGATTTTTTGCTGGGAACCCGAACCGCCATTGAGGTAAAGGCCACAAAGAGGCTGAGCAGAAATGATTTTAAGGGCCTGAAATATTTGAAAGAGGAGGGGGTATTCAAAAAATTTGTCTTGGTAAGCCAGGACCCGGTCAGCGTTCGCACGGACGGGATCTTTGCCATGCCGTGGCAAAGATTTCTGGTGGAGTTGTGGGAGGACAGATTCGTTTAGGCCGAGGGGTGTCAGATGTCGGGAAAAGCAACCGAACCCAAATGCGGGGTTTCGCGCTGACGGGAAGGGTGTATGAAAATACCTCCAATTGTTGTAAGATCGCCAAGGCCTTTGAAAGTTTTCCGGTTGCATTTGAAATACTCTAACAAATTGATAAATCAAATAAAAATAGACGTGTCAAATTCATGAAAATCGGCTTGCCCTTCTTTAGACGGCTTGGCCCGAATGTCTCGGCGAAATGTATGAAATATCATACAATCAAAATATTCTGTAAACTTAATGAGTTAAAAAAAATGATTGAAACAAAGAGAACTTTTCCGTAGGCACGGCCCTACACAATCCTCGACCGCACGGTCTCCATTCTCCAATAAATTTAAAAATATTAAAGCAATAGGTCCAGCTTAATGCTGCCCCCGTATGACGTGAATCCAGGAGGCGAATACCATTAAAGTAAAACCAGCACATCATACCCGGTCCCCGTCATAATCAAGCAAAAATTTCCCGGCGGTTTCTGAAAATTCGGTCAAAAGGTGCAAGGGCCGCCGGATAAAACGAACCCCATATCCCTTTGAATTCTCGCGGCAACCGCCGCTGATCCAAGCGCATCCAAAGGGATATTTTTTTGTTGGCATGTGGTTTGCGTCATGGTAAGGGCAACAATATGTGGGTGGTTGATTCAGAGACAACGCAACAGGTTGTACGTTTCCCCCGTTTGAGACGGATCAGATGGTTCAGACCAGACAAAAAAATCAGGACCTTGCCGGGGGTCTGCCGCCGCGTTGGACCTTACTCTTGCTTGTTGTTGTTTTGCTGTTCTCGTGTTTGCTGACTGCTCCTGATCTTTATGCCGCAGATGTCACCCTGGCCTGGGCGCCTAACCGGGAACCGGATCTTGCGGGTTATCGTGTTTTTGCCCGCAAGAGCGGCGAGGCATACGACTTCGAGCAGCCCGCCTGGGAAGGATGGCTAACGGCCGACGCACCGTGGAAGACGCCGGTGGAGGATCCGCAGAATCCGGCCTGCACGATCCCGGTGGACGACAACACGACCACGTGTTTCGTATTGCGGGCATTCGATGAATCAAACAATGAAAGTGAAGATTCAAATGAGGCCTGCTGGGAGGCCCATAACTTGCCTCCGGTTGCTGACGCAGGTGAGGATCAAACCGTGAGTGAAGGAGCTACTGTGACCCTGGATGGCTTTGGTTCCTATGATCCGGACGGCACCATAGAATCCTATACCTGGGTTCAGATTCAGACCGGAGGCCCCCCCGTTGTCCTAGCCGGTGCGGATTTGCACAGTGCGACGTTTACGGCGCCTTCCGTGGAGGGCTGTGGAGAAGCCCTTCAGTTTGCGTTGACGGTGACGGACAATGACGGGGCATCCAGCACGGATTCCGTCCGGGTCAATGTCTCCAATCAGAACCAGGCACCGGTCGCGCTGGCCGGCCCGGACCGGGAAGTCTACGAGTGGGAGACGGTGAGTCTCGATGCCAGTGATTCCTATGACCCCGATGGTCCGGCTGTGCTGTACGAATGGTCGCAGATCGCCGGTCCTGCGGTTGACCTGTCTGATTCGGCGTCTTCAACCCCCGCCTTTACGGCTCCAGGCGTCGGCTCCGGTGGTGCAACCCTGACCTTTGAACTTGAAGTTACGGATGAATGCGGGCTGAAAGACACGGAGCAGGTGACGGTGACCGTGTCCGACATCCCCCCGGTCCCCGTGAACCTGGAGATCAGCGGTCCAGACTCGCTGGACGAAAACAGCTCGGTTTTCTACAGTGCCACTGCAACCTTCAGTGATGGCAGCCAAAAATCGGTTGCCAATGACAGTACGTGGAGCGTGAGCTCTGATTCTTACGCCTCCATCGCTCAAAACGGCGTTCTGACGACAGGAGAGGTTCCGGCAGATCAGGCCGTGACCATCACAGCGGTTTACACGGTGAATTCGGTAAGGATAACCGCCGAAAAGACGGTCACCATCAAAAACGTTATTTTCAACTTTCCCCCGAACCCGCCCGACATTATCGCGCCCGACTCAGGTCCGGACGAGCCGGTTTCCCTGACGCCCGAACTGAACGTGTCCGAGTTTACCGACCCTGATGCCGGAGATACGCACCTGAAAACCGATTGGCAAATCAGCCGTGCTGAGAATGATTTTTCAGACACCTTCCTGGTATTTTCTTCTACGGACAGCCATTTGACGACCATCCCGGTGCCTGAGGGTGTCCTGGACGGACAGACGCGCTATTTTTGGCGGGCCCGGTTCTATGACAACCATGGGGCTGCTTCGGGATGGTCCGAAACCGGGGCATTCACCACGGATCAGGGGCCGTATATCGACGACAATCAAGACGGGATTCCCGACGATCAGGAATGCGGCCCCGAGGTGGACTTGGACGGGAACGGCATCTCGGACAATGCTCAAGATGACATCAAGAGCGTCATGACCGTGGTCGGGGATACCCAGGCGGGGGTCAAGGCAGGACCCGGGGTGCTTGAAATCGGTTTTGTTCGTTCTATGGATCCATCTGAGTTCGCCTACAGTGAGCATGCCCCGAATGAAACGCCGTTCGGGATGCTCAGCTTCCGCCTCAGCCTCGAGCCTTCAAGCGATACCGCCGAGGTGAGGATATTCCTTTCTGATCCTGTGCCGGAGGGGGCCATA
>JAFDGP010000164.1 GCA_019309245.1 Deltaproteobacteria bacterium
CGGTCCAATATCCACAAAATTCCCGCCTACTTTCAGACTGACCTGTGTCCCCCCTTCAATGATGACTTTAACCCCTGCATGGAGATGGATTTCTTGGGCTGCATCCAAGGCATGCTTTCCTCCCACCTTCTCCTGCAAATCCTGACCAGCTTCTATGGAGATTGTCCCATCCACCTTTTCGTTATGGTCTGAACTTACCGTGAGGTGTTTTTCACCTTCCACCTTTTCCACTTGATCTACTCTAACGATCAGGTGGCTTTCGTTTTCAACAATCTCCTTGCGGTCGTGTTTGGTACGAAATTCAAGATCTTTTTGTGCACGCACAAAAAGCTGCTCTTCGCCTTTCTTGTCTTCAAAGCGGATTTCGTTAAAGCCTTGAGCGTCGGGTGTGGTATTGGACTTGATCGTGCTTTTGGTCTTATATTTTTCAGGATTATAAGGCGGCGGGATGAACATGGCCCCCCATTGCCGGCCAGCCCAGACCTGGCCCACCCGAATCCAGCAAGAACTCTTTTCATCCTTGCTGCCCTTGCGGTCCCAGTGAAACTGGACCTTCACCCGACCATGTTTGTCCGTATAAATCTCTTCGCCTTTGGCACCTACCACAATAGCCGTCTGGACCCCTTCCACTACCGGCTTGGGGGTGTTCCTCTCCGGCCTGAACGGAACCGTGGATTTGATACATAAAAACTCGTTGGAATACTCCGTTCCCCCGACCGCAGCATGTTGTTCCAAAACCTGGGGCTGCGTGCCCCGGTGCGTTACATCAACAAGAAGATACTCCTGGTTCCAATTCTCCGAATCTTGATCCCTGGGATGATCCGTCAGCTTGAAGGTAAATCCCGGAATAAATCGAGGACAATCGCTCTTGCCCTCAGCCTTTTCATAAAACATGGTGGACTCCTCAAGTCGCACCTTGGCAATCTTTTTGCCCACTTCTTGTTCCCCATACTCCGCCGGGTAATCGTAAACCTCCAGATTCTTGAAAGGATCTTGCACGCTCTTCTCCGTTAGATCCACAGACGGAGTCTCAAAGTTATAGTCCTTGATGGTGACCTTGCCCGTATGAACCCGACGAGATACATTGAAAACACTTATAAAATCTTCCTTGGGAACCATGGATTCCGCATCATTGTAGGGAACCTGGTTCTTGCCTTCAATCGCCTTGTAACTTACTGGATCATCACCTAAAATCAGAACATGCTTTTCCTTGCTATGTTCAAAAAAATAAAAGATCCCCTCCTCTTCCAACAGCCGTGAAATGAAATTTAAGTCGGTCTCACGATACTGGACACAATAAGTCTTGAGCTGGTAGTCGTCCTTGAGCTTCTTCGGAATCACAGACCGGTCGCTCGTTATCCCACCCTCTTCCAAGACCTCTTGTACAATTTCAACAACCTTTTTCTCCTGAAAAATCCGGCAGTCCTGCTCCAGACAAAGACGCCATAACGCCGGCACCAACCTGGCCTGATAAAAATAAAACTCCCCGGCCCGCCCCCCTTGAGAAAACTCGTTGATGATCCCGTGGAAGTACCGACGTTCATCCGCCTTGCCTAAAATCGCCAGCACAGCCTCTTTGTTCATGACATCATCAAACTTGACCTCGTCCCGCGACACCAGCGTCAACCGGACATCAAAAGGCCGAGATATGCGTTCCGATGCAGTAAAGGCGAAAACCCCAAAATCAGCGTCCGCACCCGCCCCCTCTAATACCTCAAAAGCAAACTGAGGCCTGTCTATTATTCCATTTGGAGACATTATCGCCCTCCCCTTCCACCAGAACGGGCTCAAGCCCAAAGAAGCCTAGGTCCAAAGGAAGCTTGGTCTCTCGAAATATACCAGGTGCCGATGAGGTATTTCCGCGACCATCCGACACGAACCAATGTCCTTTCTGGTCTCTTAGCAACGCCGCTGGAGTTCCTTCTTCGTTTACTCTGATCAAAGCCTTTTCGATTGGCTCCTCGGAAGTCCATAAGACTTCGTGGCGTCCTCTTTCAATGAACTTGCCGTCAGGGCGGTACGTCCATAGAATAAACTCAAGTTTGGATTCCATATCCGTATCATCAGGCCCAGTCTCATCCGATTGGTCGATCCATGCGAGACATGCCCCTAAAATGTCGTCATTCTGGCCCATAGTAACTCCCGCGTAAACAAAACGCCCTTTCCAGGAAGCGAGGGGTGTTGGCTCAACCGGCGCCGGTCTTACAGCAGATCCATGGGGCCATGGGACCGCCCAAAGGTGGATGGTTTCTCCTTCAACCTGTACAAAGAGGGCAGTACGAGAACCGTCGGAACGGACCTGGGTTTCAATCCAGGCCGGATACGGGCCAGCAAGGTTTAAAGAACCTTCCATCACGGCTTCCTTGGAGCCAAATGCTAACGACAAGAGCTGAAATCCCGTCCCGGCAGGAGGACCTAAACACAAGAGTGCCCCACCAGATGTGACTCCCTCCCTTCCCGCGGAATCGTAGTACAGTGGAGGCACGATCTGGACATTGTCGGATGTGAGGCGTAACTTCAATGTCGCGGATGGACCGCCCTTTTCATCTACATAAAGCGCGTGAAGTATCCCGTTTGTCACCCAAGCAATCCATTGCCCAGGCGCGGCGGTTGTGTTTCGGGGAGCTGAAATTACCGGGCGGGTGTGTACATCGGCCTTGCCCACAACGATCGAGCTCTTAATACCGCCCCCGACCATGAAGTGAAACATGCTCCGTACCAGTTCGGGCGGCTCCGAGTCTAGATTAATCCAGGTTCCATAGAAAAATGTCGCAGTGCCCCCCCTACCGCTGGCGAGGGAAAGATTTTTTGCCGTCGTCGGACGGATGGTGACTGGAACCGGACTAGACTCCTGTCGTTGTTTATCATCACCGTATTCATAGATAGCAGAAAACTCGTACTCACCCGGCGCAAGAGTGCCCGCCTTTTGTTTCAGCCTAAACACATGGCTGACTGATTCGCCCACCTGAAGCAACATTTCTCGGGGAATAACAGGTTTTCCCGGTGGAATTTTGTCCCGGAAAAGCTGTTCTTCCCCGGTCTTGACATTCAAAACCCGTAAAACCGGTTGACCAGCCGCCGCATTGGGATCCCAAATCGTCAAAGGCATTGTCCCCGTATTTTTCAACTTTATCCAACAGGCCGGATCATGTTGGTAGAGCATATCGGCCTGTTCAATCATGAATGTAACTTCAAGTCCCATCGTCTTTTTCTCCGTTTTTTGGTCCTCGGCCAAACAGCCTGAAATGGCTACTGTCAAACACATAACCAAGCCCCATATGACCCATCCTTCTGTCTTGCATGCCGGAGGCATCATAGCGCAGAAATATTCCACCCCCGAAAAGCGAGAAGACATTTTCCGCAGAACTGCCCTTCACACGTCTTGTACGACATCCCACACAGGCAATCCGTTAAAGGATCGTGCTTGGCTGCGTCATGCCCGCCGCCTTCCTGAGAGTCGTCGTAGTGATCCTTACCTGGAGCATGAACCCTGAACAGCAAATGGCCCATTTCGTGGGCTACGGTAGACGAATAGTCGTAGCAATAGGGATACCGATCCCTTTTTAACTTGGCGGGCAACGTAACCTTCTTCAGGTAAATCGCCTTGCCATACCAGTCAAAGCAGGCGCGGTAGTGGGTTGCCAGCCCCCCATATCCCTCTTCGTGTCCCAGGATCTGCCACGAGGATGCATATCCTCCCTGAACAAGCGTCAAACCCGGCAGAAACCCGTTTTTCGACAGATGCCGTATGAACCCGTATAGACCAATATCATGCACGAGGCGGGCGACCTCACTGATCCATGTGGGATCATAATTGCCTGAACCATCCGGAGCCCATATGATGGCGGGTCTCACTTTTCCCTGGGCCACGCACAGATCATCGTATGCGTTCAGGTTATGCAACGGCATATGGGTCGCCGCATTACCGACATTCACATTGGGATCTTTGTGCATGAAAAGCAAATCCAAATCTACGTCGTTGGCCCCTGTCATGTAAGCAGCCTTTTTTGCTTTAGCATCGGCAACCGCCTGGTCACAGGCAGCCTGCCACTCTTCCTCCGTGAGATTCTCAGGGACGGCAGAACCCGAATCGATTTCCAGTTCGCAAAAGGCCCTGGCAAACTGGGCAATAAGCCCATCAAAGGGCCCGCCAAGTCTGCCGGCCTTTTTGTCGGCCTTGTCTGAAAAATTGTAATCAGGAAGTCCGACATAATTTCCTCTCCTGTCTGACACCCCGATGAGCTGCAGATAAGCGGCAGAATTCGGCGGAGGATTCGAAAACTCGTTTAAGATGGGCGGGGCCACCGTATTGCCCACATCCTGTCGGATAAACCGGCTGACACGGATGTTGCGCCATATCACAAACGTCCCTGTGTCCACACGCACCCCATCCGGGCCCGTGCCGTCGCTGGGAAGCGTGGGGGGACCCACATAGGCCCGAATCCTATAACGATCACCGCCGCATCGTGAGGGCATAAAGATCACGCCGGCCTCCCCTTCCTCGTTGGTCTTGGCCTTGACACTGTGGGGATGTTGTGCATCGCCGACGGCCTCAGCGGCGGGGAACGGAGGATGAGGAAGCTTTCTGTCTTCAGAATGATCGCTGTTAAACCCTTTGACGTCGCCAACCTTAAAAATCACATCTGCCACGTCCGTGCCGTCATTTAGGCTTCCCGTCCCTCGCTTGCCGCCATGACTCTGATGGCAGTTGTTTATTTGGGGATCGTCGGCGTTTTCATCGTAGTTGAACTGCTCCTCGGTCTCCACCGCCTTTCGAGGTCCATGCCCTTTATTATAGCGTTTCTTTCCCTTTCGGTCACCCATGGTAGATTCCCGCAATGGCGGCCGGTTGATTTGTTTCAGAATGGGCTTGGAAAAGTCAAACGGGGGAAGATCATAAGGCTTGAGTAATTGAAAGTATACAGTTACATCCTTGGCAGGCTTCCATTTGCCTCCTACCTTTTTTTCTACTTTGGCCACCAGTGGAATTTTTCCCAGAACAGGATTGTCGGTGAAGTACTTGGTCTCCGCGTCGTAGAGGGAACTTCCAAAATCAAAAGGATAGTTCACGTCTACATTTTCCTGGGTCGAGTTGGCATCAAGAGGTGTCACAAAGGAATAGCCTCCGGGCAAACGGATCTTGCGAAAATTTTCGTCCCTCGCCTTTTTCGGGTCATCCGCAGGCTTGGGCAGGACCCCGCCGTGAACAACCCGGCTCTTGAGCCAGAGCCTGATCCCGTCGTCCACCTTGGCCACCTCGGCGTCGGAGGGCAAGCCAAATATCTTTTCTTTCACGTGAGCCAGGGTCTTATGCCAGCCCCGATCGTATTCGGCCTCCGTGGTAGAAACCTTGTGACCAAGTGGAAAATAATAAAGGCCCAATACCTGCAGGCGAGCCATGCGACCCAAGTCGGTATCGGGCTTCTGTGCAAACAGGTTCTCAATGTCTCCCAGCCGCAACGAAATTCGGTATTCTGGACGAATCACCAGGGTATTAAAGAACTTGCCGTCTTTAAAGTCCGGAGCTACGTGGCCGATATCGTCTGAGGTAGTTTTGCGTTTCTTGTTCTTCGGCACCGGAGTAATCTTTGCCGCTGATTTCGGGGGAGGGCCCAGGAAGCTGTTTTGGTCATGGACTTCGACGAGCTTGGGTTGCGTCTGCTTCTGACCCGGTTTGCCGTCCTTTTTCAGATCGAACATGCTTTGAAAAGCTTCGACGGCCGACTTTGTATTGGGGCCCAACTTGCCGTCCACAGGCCCCGAGTTAATACCAAGGTTGTTGAGTCGCTGTTGGACGCCCGAGATGCACCACTCATCAGGAGCCTTCTCCATGATCGGATTAAGGCCCCCGACTTTCAGCGACCAAGTTACCGGCACGTCCCCTTCGATCGCGTCTTTTTCTTCCGCCCCCTTTTCGTCCTTATTTTCAGAAGTCTCTTCTTTTGGTGTGTCAACCTTTGCATCTTCGCTAGAAACACGAACTGCCAATTTACCTTTCCGGGCAGTCAGCGGAATGTCTTTTGCGATGATTGCGCCTTTGTCGTTTGTCTTTCCTGTATAAGGCTTCTTTCGTCCATCCAGTTGAAGTTCAAATTCAGCATCCTTGATCGCTGTGAAATCTACATTCAAGACACGAAGGTTGAGTTGCAGTTCGTTCCTAGGCACCTCATATTTGTAGTCATTATCCGTTTGCTTGGCATCTTCCTTCTTCTTCTTATCAGGAAGATTGATCTGATCGCCCTTGCGGCCTTTCCATGTCTTGTCTCCCGAAAAAAGCACATTCGGATTGCTTCGTTTGTTCTTCAACGACTTATTGGCATTGTCATTCCAAATCGTTTTCCAATTGAAAAAATGATATTGACGACTTATGCTACAGATATGATCACTGTCCTTACAGCGGTGTTTCTTTCCCATAGTGTCCTCTACTTCGCACTCCATTCATCGCAATGAATTTCGGGAAAGCTTATCTTGCATTGCCCCGACACCGAAATGTCCTCAACTTTGGCTTTTCCGTTATCGTCCAGGTATCCCGAAACGACATCGCCGTTAGGTAACTTGACCCTGTATTGTTCACCTGCCACGGCATTACCTTCTTCGTCTTTAAGTTCGATACCGATATAATGGGAGTCCTCATCCTCAGACGAATCGGACTTGTCCTTTTTCTGGTCTTCTTTCTTGGTCGCTTCGATTCTGTCCTGTTCACCCGGATCGGCTACAACAGCATCTTCGGCTTCTGCCGGGGCATCCGGGGCATCGACGCTGGCTGCCTTTGCGCTTTTCGGGTTCATTGATCTGATCTCCTCAGTCAATAGATTGTTCTTCGAGATGACAACCTAGTTTCGTTCCATAAATGGCCTTTTCTCCTAAGCGGCATTCTCCGTGTGTTCGTCCCTCCTTCGGTCCGTCTGAAGCAGAATACCAATGCCCATCATTTTTCATGGATAGGCACAACCTAGTTAATCATCACCGTAGCCCCCTTAATGGTCATGGTGCCGGAGCTGGTGACTTCCGCGCTGGCCGTGGCCTCAACAACAATCTGGGCTGAAGAACTGATCTTGATCCCGCCTGGAGAAATGGCGATAAAATTCCCCCCAACCTTAAGCGTGATGTTGCTGCTCCCCTCCAAAACGATATCCGCCCCCTGTACGGTAAACTGTCCTGTAACCTTTTCCGAATGGTCGGCATTGAAAACTTCATTGACGTTTCCCCCGACCGTCAAGGACAACGCGCCATCGACAGCGATCTTTTGATCCCCACCGACTTTCAGATTCCTATTTCTGCCTATTTTTTCCTTATGGTCATTGCCTACGGTTTCGCTACGATCATTGCCGATGCTTTCTTTCTTGTCGTTTCCCACCACCAGATTGCGATCATTTTCAATGGTTTCCGCACGGTTGTTCTTGGCACGAATCTGAAGATCCTTTTGGGCATGCAAAAATATCTCTTCTTCGCCTTTCTTGTCTTCAAAGCGGATTTCGTTAAAGCCTTGAGCGTCGGGTGTGGTATTGGACTTGATCGTGCTTTTGGTCTTATATTTTTCAGGATTATAAGGCGGCGGG
>JAFDGP010000165.1 GCA_019309245.1 Deltaproteobacteria bacterium
TTTCCACCGATCGTTTGAAGATGCCTCCGGTACACAACAGGGAAAACATCTCCGGGAACAAAGTCAAGACCGTGAAGTCCATAGGTTACGCTTTCAGGCCTTCGGGCAGGTCCACGGTCATCGTGTTCTTGTCCGGATCGATGTCGAGGACCACCGAGTCGATAGCCGGAATCAACACCTCCTTGTCGCCGTCTCGGACCACATAGACGTCATTGCTCCCTGTGGGAAAAATCGCTTTGACCTGTCCCAAATGCTCGTCGGTAAGGGTTACCACCTTCATCCCGATGATTTCGTGCCAGTAATAGGTGCCTTGTTCAGTCGGGGCAAGGGTCCCCTTTTTTACGTATACCTCGCATCCCAACCATGCCTGCGCCGTTTCAATGGAGGCGATGCCGTCAACACTGAGCAGGATCACGCGCTTGTGAGGACGGCTGGACGTTATCCGGAAGGTCTGTCGAGCTTTGTCCTTGCGGCCGAAGGCCAGAGCCTTTCCGGGCGCAAAGAGGGCATTGGACTCAGCAAAGGACACCAACTTGAGGACGCCCCGGATCCCATGGGTACCGACGATTTTCCCAACGGTTATCCAGTCGCCCTTGGGGTCTTTTACTCGATGATTTCCAGCACACACCTTTTTTTGATCTTGGCGGACGCCGCACTCAGAATCGTACGAATCGCCCGGGCCGTGCGGCCCTGTTTCCCGATGATCTTTCCGAGGTCATCCTTGGCGACCTTCAGCTCAAGGACCGACGTCTGTGCGCCTTCAACTTCCGTGACTTCAACCACCTCGGGATGGTCCACCAGCGCCTGCGCAATGTACTTGATCAGATCCTTCATAGTCCCGACCTCCTGACAGCTTAAGAGAAAAAAGCGTGGCCGAACAAGGTATGCTGGTATAAATTGACCGTCCTATGCGCTGGGGCTTTCTGAAAAAAAGCCTCCCTTTTTTAACAGGCTTTTGACCGTGGCCGTGGGGATGGCACCCTTTTTTATCCAGCTTCTGATCCTGTCGTGCTTGAGCGTGACCGGGGCAGAGGCCTGAAGGGGGTCATACGTGCCTACGGACTCCAAGAATCTGCCATCCCGTGGGGCCTCATTGTTGGCTACCACAATTCGGTAAAAAGGCTTTTTCTTGGCACCGAACCTGGCCAGTCTGATCTTTACGGACATGGATGCTTAATCCTCCTTAAAACGGCAGCCCACCTCGCCCGAACATCGGCAGTCCGCCTTTATTCATCTTTTTGATCATTTTTTGAACCTGAATATAACTTTTCAACAACTGATTCACATCCTGCACGCTTGTCCCGCTGCCTCTGGCAATGCGCCTGCGGCGGCTCGCGTTGATGATTTGATGCTTGCGGCGTTCTTCGACCGTCATAGAATCGATGATGGCCGTGATGCGTACAAATTCCTTTTCATCTACCTTGAACTGCTTCATCTGTTTCAGCTTGCCCATGCCCGGGATCATAGACAGGATTTCTTCCAGGGAGCCCATTTTTCTGACCTGGGCCATCTGGTCGCGGAAGTCTTCCAGGGTGAACTCATTTCTGCGCAGCTTTTTTTGAAGCTCCCGGGCTTGTTTTTCATCAACGGCGTCCTGGGCCTTCTCAATCAGGGATAGCATATCGCCCATGCCGAGGATCCTTGAAGCCATCCGGTCCGGATGAAAGACCTCCAGGGCCTCCAGTTTTTCTCCCACGCCGACAAACTTGATGGGCTTTGACGTGATGGCCCGAATCGAAATGGCCGCGCCCCCCCGGGCATCGCCTTCCATCTTGGTGAGCACCACCCCCCCGATATCCAGGGCTTCGTTAAAGGCTTTGGCCATATTGACCGCATCCTGGCCCGTCATGGCATCGGCCACCAGCACGATATCGGAGGGCTGGATGGCCGCCTTGATGCGATCCAGCTCGTCCATCAACACTTCATCAATGTGGAGCCGGCCTGCGGTGTCGATCAGCAGACAGTCGCATCCGAGGTCGCGAGCTGTGCGCATCGCCTGAACACAGATGTCCACGGGGTCCATATCTTGTGTTGAAGAAAAGACCGGCACATGAAGGGCTTGGCCGAGCTTTTTGAGTTGTTCGATGGCCGCCGGCCGGTAGATATCGGCCGGAACCAGAAAGGGCTTTCGGTTTTGTTTGGCCAGAAACCTGGCAAGCTTACCGGCGGTGGTGGTTTTACCGGATCCCTGGAGCCCCACCAGCATCACAGGGGCCGGTTTGCCTACAAGGCTCAAGCCTTCGTGTTGTTCGCCAAGAAGCCGGATGAGTTCTTCGTGAACGATCTTGACAACCTGCTGGGCGGGTGTCAGGCTACCCAGGACTTCTTGACCGACGGCCCGCTCCCGGATGGCTGCCAGGAATTGCTTGACCACTTGGTAGTGGACGTCGGCCTCCAGCAATGCCATGCGAACTTCTCTGAGGCCGGCATCGATATTTTTCTCGGTGAGCTTGCCGTGGCCCCTGAGTTTCTTAAAGGTGATATTCAGCTTGTCGGTAAGGCTCTCAAACATGGGATCCTCTGGTTATGTATAAATTTACTACAATTATAACCCAATACCGATTATGTCAAGAAAATATTGATGGCTTTCCAAAAATCCACGTAGATCAGCTTCATGTGTGAGATTCATGCTTGCGATGCGTTGCGTTCAAGACATTAAGGACATGACTGAAGACTCTCTGTCCGCATGGCTCACGAGCCATGGGATTGCAGCCTATCGGGCCGCACAGATCTTGCGGTGGGTGTATCATCGAAACGTCACGGAGTTTTCCAGCATGACCGACCTGTCCAAGGATTTGAGACAATGGCTCTCAGAACGGCTTATCATCAGCCGACTGGTCCCTGAGCAGGTCTTGACCTCCGAGGATACATCGAGAAAGTTTTTGTTTCGTCTCCATGACAGCCGGTACATTGAGAGCGTGCTTATTCCCGAACGGAGCCACTGGACCCTGTGTGTTTCAAGCCAGGTCGGGTGTGCCATGGGCTGCAAGTTTTGCCTGACGGGCCGCGGGGGATGGGTGCGGAATCTCAAGCCCGCAGAGATCATCAACCAGGTGTGTGCGGCGCAAGCAGCGCTTTGTGACACGCATCCGCTGACAAACATCGTGTTTATGGGCATGGGAGAGCCTCTGGCCAATTACCGTTCGGTTGTTCAGGCAATCCGTATGATCACGGCCGAAAACGGCCTGCAGTTTTCAAACCGCCGGGTGACCCTGTCCACCGCCGGTGTGGTCTCCAAACTGAGGGAGCTGGGAAGGGACGTGACCGTGAATCTGGCGGTCTCACTCAATGCGCCTGATGATGATACTCGAAACGCGATCATGCCCATCAACAAAGTCTTTCCAATTGACACGCTCCTTGCGGCCTGCAAGCGATTTCCGCTGCCCTCCCGCCGGATGATCACCTTTGAATATGTGATGATTGCAGGGGTCAATGACAGCGCAAACCACGCCAGGCGCTTGGCCAAACTTCTGAGACCGCTTCGGGCGAAGATTAACCTGATTCCATTCAATTCGTTCGAAGGCACCGACCTCAAAACCCCGGAAGAGGCGCGGGTCTCGGCCTTTCAAAAGATCCTGACAGATCATCACTACACGGCTATCGTGCGCCACAGCAAGGGGGGTGACATCGGCGCTGCGTGCGGACAGCTTCGAGCCAATTTCGCGGCACAGGGTTTAACCCAACATTTGGGCTCGGCTTATTGACAGGCGTTTCAGTGAGGTGTTTCGGCCGGAATTGCTGTGAAATCCTTAAAAATATCACGAAAACACGAAAGGGCGAAAACACGAAAGCCTTAATGTTTTTCTATTTCGTGCTGTTAAAATTTTTTCATCTTCGCGATCATCTTTAAAATCTTTTTGCCGCAAAAGACGCATATTGTTCCCAATGGGTGAGCCGAAATTTGAATGGAGTTTCTTAAGAAGGTCCAGCCAAGGCATGTTGCGCCAGGGGAGTGTCCTTCAGGTAATTGTTTTTTGGGTCTGAAAAGAAGCGGTTGAAAAGCGCTCGGCTTTTATCGCGCAAGACACCGGGCGTGATCTCCACGGCCCGATCCCGGTAAAAGGGCCGAAGGGCGGTAAGGTCCACGTCGGTGCCGCCACCAAAGACGTCTTCATAGGCGTAGACAATTTTTTGGAGGCCGTTTACAATCAGGGCCGAGTAGCACATCAGGCAGGGCTCCAGCGTGGAGTAGACCACGACCTTTCCCCTTTCCACCGGCCTGTCAAGATCCACCAGCCTTCTTAGGGCGGACATCTCCGCATGATCCAGTTCGTTTTGCCGCTGTGGCCCGCTTCGGCTGCGCGCGCCGGTGACCAGGACTTTCGATCGGTAGGCCATCACGCACCCCACGGGAAACTCTCCCCGTTGGAGGGCTGCGGCGGCCTGTTCCAGGGCCTTGTTCATAAAGAATTCATGATCCATGACGGCCATCCTTGAAAAAGATTCACAGACCCACAAGTCGGGAGCTTGTGGGTGGATCCGAATTTGAAAGCGGCTTGCAGGTCCGCCGTTGAGATGCATCCTCGCATCCACACACAGCCGACGGACATCCAGTGGCGTCTACAAGCTGAAAATAACCAAAGGACTCTGGCTGCGGAAAACTACCGCAATGTGACCGTCATTTCAATAAGCCTTTACAATTTCGTATGATTGTGCCATAAGCAATGCAAGTTTTTAAAGTCCCGACAGGCTCCGGGAAACCGCGCGGCGGACTTTTGCGGGTGCTTGCATGGATTCGGACACCGATACCAAATCGTGGTAAAGGTGTTGCCCAACAAAAGCCCCCCTCAAAGAATCCGGGGTGATATCGAATGGACGGCCCACGCACCGCGAAAAAAACCAGTCTGTATGAGGTCCGGTCGGTTCGATCGGAAATCGAGGCCTGGGAATCGCAATCCCTGTCTCCCTGTGCCTGCCTGAGCAGCCAGACCCGGGGCAGAAAGATTCCGGAGACCCCGTGCCCTATCCGAACGGAATTCCAGAAAGATCGGGACCGGATCGTGTACTCCAACGCGTTCAGACGCCTGAAGCACAAGACCCAGGTGTTTCTGTCCCCCCTGGGTGACCACTACCGTACGCGGCTTACCCATACCTTGGAGGTCTCGGAGATCGCCCGAACCCTGGCTCGGGCACTCAAACTCAACGAGGACCTGGCAGAGGCGATCGCACTGGGACACGACCTGGGACATACCCCCTTCGGACACGGCGGCGAGGTAATCCTGGCAGAGATTCATTCGGGGGGGTTTTCGCATCCCGAACAGAGCATCCGGGTGGTTGAGGTATTGGAAAATCGGGGCCGCGGGTTAAACCTGACCTTTGAGGTGCGCGACGGCATTCGTAAGCACTCCAAGGGCTATGGTGCCGTGCTGCCGGAAGAGCCGGGCGAAATGCCCGCAACAGTGGAAGGCCGAGTGGTACGTTTTGCCGACATCATGGCCTACTTGAATCATGACTTGGACGACGCGGTTCGAAGCGGTGTGATCCGGCGGGAGCAGATTCCGAAGTCCTGCGTCGAAGTCCTGGGGGCGAGCCATTCCGAGCGGATCCGCACGATGATGAACGATCTGGTTGTAACCAGCGGTGTGGAGGACGGACAGGTCTGCCTGGGCCTGAGCCACGAGGTCTCAGAGGCCATGAGCCTGCTCCGGCAGTTTCTTTATGACAATGTCTATCGGTCCGACCAGGTGCACAAGCAGTTTATCAAGGCCAAGAAGATCTTGTCCGAGCTCTATCATTACCTCCTGGAACACGAACAGGTCTTTGAAAGAGAACTCAGGCGCATGGAGATGGGGGGCTTTCCGGTGGACACCTCCCTGGAAAGAAAGGTCTGCGATTTCGTGGCGAGCCTGACAGACCGTTACGCACTGAGCCTGTACGAAGAGATCTTTTTCCCCTCTCCTTTGGTTTAAAAACACAACTCCGCTGACCGCTGGTTGAACCGGGGGGGCGCTGCTTCCAGGAGGCGGCCGAGGTCGTTGAGATGGAGCATCCGAGAGAAGATGGGCGGCGCATTTTCAATGTCTACAACCACCGAGGCGAAGCGATTTGTTGGTTTGATGCCGACGAAGTGGAAGGCGAAATAGACGCCCGAGAGTTCGACGATGTCAAGGAGCACATCCTGCATTTTATCCCGGAATGGGCGGTCAAATAGCAGGCCATCGTTACGAGACCTTTGAAAAACGTCCCCTTTTGCCCAATTCCTGCGTCTGGCTCAGCTCTTACCTGTGGGCGGCTTCAAAGCGCGTTCAATATGGACCGGCTTGGTGATCAGCCCCTGGGAGAGCATGATTTGTTCGGTTTGTTTCCAGGCCACCGTGTCAATATATCCGATGGGGATGTCCGGGGAAGGCCGAACAAAGGTCCTTGTGGCTGCCAGTTGCTTGGCAATCAGATCAGCCGGGGTTTCCCTGTCGTGCTGATGGAGGAGTTCTAGGGTTTTTTTCTGATTTTCGGGATCCAGGGCCTGCCGCCAGCCTTCCAGCAGGGCCGAGACAAAAGTGTGGACAATCCGGGGATGCTTTTCAAACAGGGCTTGCGTGGTGACCA
>JAFDGP010000166.1 GCA_019309245.1 Deltaproteobacteria bacterium
GACCTTTGCGAGATTATGAATAGGAAGCATTTTGCTTCCCTCAGATCTCATTGAAATTGGTCTTCGAGGCCCATTATGTTGCATCTGAAATCAACCCATGTCAGGAGCTCTGAAGTTAGTATCCAAACATTTTGGGCAACCAGCTGGTAATACCGGGAAAAAACGCCACAAGAATGATCACGCCGAAAACCAGGAGCAGGAACGGCCATATTTCGCTCGCCGCCTCTTCCAAGCTGCACTCCGCGATGGGACAGACGATGAACAGCCCCAGGGCGACCGGCGGGGTGATCAAGGCCACCTGGACGGCCATGACCACCAGAAGTCCGAAGTGATGGGGCTCGATGCCGTAGGCAGCCGCCACAGGCCCGAACACCGGAATCAGCATGATCATAGTAGCCACCGCCTCCAGCACGAATCCGAGCACCAGCAGGAAGGTGATGGTCATGACCAGAAAGATCTGGGGCGATGCGGTCAGATGGAGAAACGACTTGGCCACCGTCTGAGGGACCTGGTGGGTGACCAAAATCCAGGAGATGACCTTGGCTGTGGCCAGGAGCATGAAAACCACCGCACTGGTCCGGCACGATACAAGGAAACAGTCGTAGATATCCTTGAGCCGGATTTTGCGGGTGAAAAAAACCCCCACGATGAGCGCATAGGCCACGGCCACCGCACCGGCTTCAGTCGGGGTGAAGATCCCGCCGATGATTCCCCCCAGGATGATGACCGGCACCATGAGGCCCGGAATGGCGGCAAACCCCTTGTGAAGGACATCCCGCCAGCGGAAACCGGCGCTGCTCACGGGGAAGTTCTCCTTGAACGACATCATGTAGACAATCCCCATCATCCCGAATCCGATGAGGCATCCGGGAATAGCGCCTAGCAGAAAGAGCTTGCCCACCGAAATGCCGCCCCCGTAAACGTAGGCATAGATCAGCATGGCGACGCTGGGGGGAATGATGGGGCCCATGATGGAGGATGCGGCCGTGACCACCGCGGAAAAGGTCTTAGTGAAACCCTGCCGGATCATGCTCGGCACGAGCATGGAGCCGACCGCTGCGGTGTCGGCCACAGCAACACCGGTGACCCCGGCAAAAAACATGCTGGCCAGGATATTGACATAGGCCAGTCCGCCCTTCCAGTGACCCACAAGGCTGTCTGCCAGGTCCACCAGGCGGGGCAGCACCCCGCAGCGGCTCATCAGATCGCCGGCCATGATGAAAAAAGGAATGGCCATGAGCGGAAACGAATCGATGCCGCCGAACATAAGTGTGGGCAGAATGTTGAATGGCAGACCCTTTGTGAGCAGGATAAAGGCCATGCCTGCAAGCCCGAGGCAGAAGGCGACCGGGACTCCCATGAGAATGGTCACACAGAAAACAATGGCCAGGGTCAGCATACGGGTTGTTTCCCTTCTGGCTCAAGGACTTCGGATTTTTTCAGCACGTTTTTGATCACAGGCAGCATAAACAGAATCATCAAGACACAGCCCACCGGAATGGCCAGATAGAAATAGAACACCGGCAAATCAAGGGTGACACACATCTGGTGGAACTGCTGGGGCAGAATCCGGATGCCTTCCACCATGACCACAACCAGGAAGGCCACGCTGAGCAGGTGGGCCGCCACCAGGACCCATTTGCGGACTTTCCAGGAAAAGCGGTTGATCAGAAAATTGATATTGATGTGGGAACCGTCCCGAATCGCCAGGGCGCTTCCCAGAAACACGATCCAGACCATCAGGTACCGTGACAGCTCCTCTGTGAAAATCAGAGAGTGGCTGAAGCCGTAGCGCAAAACCACCTCAGCGGTAACAATGGTCACGATGACCACCGCGCAGAAGAAGATCGACATCTCCACAATCCGGGACATCCAGCGATAGAACATACTCTGCCTCTATTTTCTGTACCGGGATTGAAGCTCCCCGCAGCAAGCTGAAGGGAATGCCGTCGCTGTTGCGGTTGAAAGCCGTCGAATCCGGCGGGTGTGCGGCGGCCGGTTTATCCGGCCGGCCGCCGGGGTGCCTGTCTTCAAACCGCCTGACCTGAAGGTCCCCTGTGCACCGTGTCCGCCGGGCACTCGGCCCGGCGGCTCACATGGCGCAAGCTGTCGCTTCGGGTCACTGAGACCAGCAACAACCCGTTCTTGAAATTATTTGTTGAAAAACACAACCGCGTCCACGATTTCCTTGCCTTTGGGGCCAAAGTCCTTTACCGCTCCGGGATAGGCGCTCTGGGCGATCTTGCGGAATTCGTTCTTAGTCTCATCCGAGACGTCATTGATGGTCAGGCCTTCGGCCTTCAGCTTGTTCATGACCGCCTCGTTGTCCTTTGCGTTTTCAGCGCGCTGCCAGAGAGTGGCTTTCTGAAGCGCGATTTTCACCGCCAACTGCAGTTCCTGGGGCAGCTTTCCGAAACTCGCCTTGCTGATGAGCACAATGCCGGGCTCGTTCACGTGGGATGTCAGGGAATAGAACTTCTGAACTTCGTGCAGCTTCCCGAGGTAGACCATGGCCGGCGGGTTTTCCTGGGCGTCCACGACCCCCTGCTGCAGCCCCTGGTAGAGCTCCGTCCATCCCATGGGGGTGGGGGCAGCGCCCAATGCCTTGAAAAAGTCCACGTGGACCTTGGCTGGCAGACAACGGATCTTGAGTCCTTTCATATCCGCCACCGTGTTGATGGGCCGCTTGTTGTTGCTCACATGGCGGAAGCCGTTGTCCCACCATGCTCCGAGCTCATAGCCTTTTTCCGCCAGCCGATCGCCCAGGAAATCTCCAAAGGGGCCTTCCAGGGCCTGAAACATGGTGTCGGTGTCTTTCCACAGATACGGCAACACGGTGATGCCCATCTCCGGCACATAACCGGTGACGTGGCCGGTTCCGGCCAGGACGAAGTCCACGGTGCCGACCTTGGCCATTTCCAGCACTTCCCGGATCTTCCCGATGGAGCCCGCGTGAAAGACCTGGACCTCCACCTTGCCTCCGGTGGCTTCCTTGACCAGTTCGCTGAATTTGTCAGCGCCCCTTCCCCAGGAATGATCCTGGGGAACCGGGTTGGCGAATTTCAGGGTGAAGTCCGCTGCCCCTGCAGGCGTCCCGCCGAGCACAAGGATACCGACAAGTGCCAACACAACAGCAATCATTCGAGCGTTCATTTTGGATCCTCCTTTCTGGGTTCGTGTCCTTCGGCAAGCGACGTCTTTTGCCCTGGAGCGGCCTGCCCTCCTTGCGTCAATCCGCCATTTGCCCGTGGACACGGGTTCATTGTTCGTGGCATCCCGTCGTCTGGTTTGCCACATCCATTAAAATTCCAATCCGGCCGTGCCGTCTTCGTTTTCACCTGCCTGTCACTTTTCCGGCCGGCGCCGCAACCCGGCGGTCATGGGCAGGTCCAGAAGCACCCGGTTCCGGGGTTCTGGAAACAGGTCGCCCGTGATGGTGAAATCATACCCGCTCAGGTAGCAAAGCCCGCCTGAAACCATTCCAAAGGGCCGGTCATGTCCTGGAATTACGACCTGGGCCCGGGCCCGGATGGCTGCAATGCCGGCCAGTCTGTGGGCATCGTCCACCGGGGTGACCACCGAGGCGGGGCTGAAAAGCTCCCAGGCGTTTTTCAGGGCATCGCCGCAAAGCGCCACCGGCACCGGTGCATCGCAAAACAGCACCAGACACCCCGGGGTGTGTCCCGGGAGCACCACTGCCTCCATGCCGTCATCCAGAACGGCGGAACCGTCCACGACGTGCAGATTCCGGTCCTTCAGCAGTGCCGGCCAGGTTTCGGGGATGGCATGGTCCTGGCGGGTGCCGGCGGCAACATCGCGGGCATAGTCGAGTTCGGCCTGTGCCACCACCACCGTGGCATTGCCAAACAGCGGCAGGTTGAGCACGTGATCGAAATGCAGGTGGGAAAGGATCACGGTGTAGATCTCATCCGGACGGACCTGCACTTTTGCCAGCGCGGCCAGGAGTTGGCTTCGATCGCTGTAGTGGCCCGTGTCGTAAAGGGCCCAGTGACCCTTGAGGCGGAAAAGAACCGTGGTGCAGTACGCCAGCCATCCCCTGCTGGTGACGGCCGGGATGCCGGGCAGCAGGATGTGAAACCTGCCAAGGGCCTGCTGCCAGTCAGTCAGTGCGTGTTCATGAGAATGCAATGAAATGACTCCTTCCGTATTTTGGGGTGGCGTCTAATGATCCACAGAACCGGTATGGATTCCTTCAAAGACGCATGGCCGCATCGTGGCCGTCGCGAACCGCCTCGTAAATGCTCAGGGGTTCCCGGGCGTCCCCGATCACCTCGATGTTCATTTCAACGTCAAGCGCTTCTGCCAACTGATTGTTGCTGGCTGACCCCACCGCGAAAACAAACCGGTCATAGGGGCCGATCTGAAATTCGGCATCCTCCTTTCTCACACAGGCGAAGCCGCCGTCAAGGGACATCAATCGGGTGTGTTTCATCACCGATACTCCGCTTTGATACAGCCGGTCTGTCAGCAGCCGCAACCGGGTCGCGTGGAGGCCGGAACCGATGGTGCCGGTCATCTCGATGAGGGTGACCAGGCCCCCTTGAAAGAGCAAGTATTCCGCGGTCTCAAGCCCCACGGCGCCTCCTCCGATCACCAGGTATCGGCCCGGAGGCGGACTCCCGGCCTCCAGGATATCCACCGCCGTGCAGACCCGGTCACTTTGGGCGGCACCGTCAACCGGCAAAATCAGTGGGGAGGCTCCGGTGGCGATTACTACCTTGTGTGCGCTTTCCTTTCTCAGGGTTTCCGCGTTGACCTCGCATCCGGTGCGCACATCCACGCCGCTGGCATACACCGCATCGCTCAGGTGGTGGATGAAGTCTTCAAGGACGTCTTTGAACGGTGGCCGGGCGCCCACCGTCACCATTCCCCCTAGTTCGGCTTTTCGCTCGTAAAGCCGAACCCGTGCTCCGCGTCCGGCAGCGGCTGCGGCATAAGAGAGCCCGGCCGGTCCGCCGCCCACCACCACCGTATAGATGTCCCGGGTCAGAGGGGTGAAAGATTTCGACTCCCGACCGGCCCGGGGGTTAACGGCGCACCGCAAAGCTTGACCCTGGTGCAGGCGCAGAAGGCAGAAATTACACGCCACACAGGGCCGGATGTCCGAATCCCGGTTCTGAAGGGTCTTGACGGCATAGGCGGGGTCTGCAATCAGGGACCGGGCCACGGCGGCCATGTCCGCATCCCCGTTAGCCACCGCACTGCGCATCACCTCTGGCCGATCCAGACGGCCCACACCGATGACCGGGATACCCACGGCCTGTTTCAGTGCCCGGGCCAGGGGCAGCAGGGAGCCGCGTTCCACCTCCATGGGAGGGCTCATGCGGTGCTGGGTCAGGCCGATCCCCCCCGAGGCACTCAGGTAGTCGACACCCAAGGCTTCCAGCCAGACCCCCACTTGCGTGGTTTCGAACGGTTTGAGCCCGTCATCCACGAATTCATCCAGACTCAGGCGGACTCCCAGTGCCAGTTCCTGTCCCATTGCCTCTCTGACGGCGAGGACAACCTCTCTAAGCAGCCGGAAGCGGTTTTCCAGGCTGCCGCCGTATGCGTCGCTGCGGTGATTGAAATGGGGAGACAGGAAATAATTCAACCAGTAGTCGTGACAGGCGTGGAGTTCCACGGCGTCGAAGCCGGCTTTTTTCGCCCGGACAGCCCCCTGGGCAAAGGCCTGACAATATCGTGAGATTTCCTCCAGGCTGAAGGTTTCCGGCATTCGGGAAATGCTTTTGAAGCTCAATTGCACCCCCACCGGACAGTGTGGCTGGATCCCGGCGGTCAGCTGCTCGAGCCCGGGGATCAGCCGGTCCTCGTAAATGCCCAGTTGATTGTTAAATCCCCTGCCGTCCGGGTGTACA
>JAFDGP010000167.1 GCA_019309245.1 Deltaproteobacteria bacterium
CGGTGAACTTGTGGTCCCATCACAATACCCGTCTTTCCATCCTCCGTAGCAAGCTACTGCGGAGGACGGGCGCCTACGGCTTCCGTCTTCGCTCTGCGAGCTTCGTCGAGACAAGACGACGCGGTTATCCGCCTTGGATTTGGGGCGAACATCGCGCCGTAGCATGTCGATCGCTAGCGCATTCATCACGGCATGCCCATGATCTTTTGCGGAGGCGGATAAAAATGGATCTGCCCACGCTGAAGCCAAGTGATCTGCAAAAAATGCATATAGTTCTCAATGCGTGCCGCGATTTGAATTAAGTTTCTTAAGAGGGGTAATCTTGCCTCGCTGAAGGTGTTTGAGCACCTTCAGGCTCTTGGTCTCCCGGCCCAGATGGTACGGCACAAAGGCCTCCAGCACCCGGCAGCCTTCCTCAAGGACCTGCCCGGAAAAGCGAACCCGACTCAGGGTCGACAACGGCCTGCTTAAGACCCAGCGCAACTGCTTCACCGTCCCCTTGGAAACGCCCCCTGGGGCAGGCGCACCGGCGTGACACCGAGCGCAGGCCACCCCTCCTTTTTTCATATTAAAAGCTACCGACGTGCCCTTGAACCGATCCAGGGGCTTTCCGCATTTAACGCAGTGATCCAGGGTGGGAGCGAACCCGTTGATCCGCATGAAGTGGAGCTGAAAGGCGATATGCAGGACCTCATCGGACAGGGCACCCTCACTGAGCCGGTCCAGCACATAGATCAACAGGTCATAGACGGCGGGCTGTGGATGTCCGGCCTGCATCCAGTGGTACACCAGCTCACACCAGTGCGCCGCATAGGCCGTTTTGGAAAAGTCCGTCCGTAGGCCCTCAAACGGATTGACCACCGAGGCTTCCTGCAAAATGCACAGGCCTTTTCCCCGGCCCTGAGTCCATACAAGGTCCAGGACGGAAAAAAGCTCCAGGATTCCTGAAAACCGTTTGACGCTCTTTCGAGCGCCTTTGGCCATGAGCGAGACCTTGCCGTAATCGCGGCTGAAAAATGTGACAATGCTGTCAGAGTCACCGTAGGCAATGGAACGCAGGGTCACAGCCGAAGAACGCAGGGGTGGCATAGCATCACGCGCCGAGCAACCAGGTGGCAATCTGAAAATAAAGAAACACCCCGGCCACGTCCACAAAGGTTGTTACAAAGGGACCGGTAGCGACAGCCGGATCGATGTGAATCCGAGCAAAGACCATGGGAAGAAGCGAGCCTGCCAGCGCGGCCACTGTCATGGAACCCACCACGGCAAACCCGACCGTCATGGCAAACGGCCACATCTCATAACGCCACTGGACCACGAGTCCCAGCAACAGACCGTAGACCAGTCCCAGCAACAGACCTGTGGCCAGTTCTTTTAGGACGACCTCGCCGATCTGCTTGACGCTCAGCCTGCCCGTAGCCAGGCCCCGCACAACAATGGTGGAGGACTGCGTGCCGATATTGCCGCTCATAGCCATGATCGCCGGGATGAATGCGGCCAGATAAATCAGCCGGCTCAAGCTGCCCTGGAAATGAGCGACAACGACAAAGGCGATCACGCCGCCGACCCAGCTTGCAAGCAACCACGGCAACCGGCTCCTGGTATTTTTCAACAGGGATTGGGATTCCGCGAATCCTTCTCCAGCGCCGGCCATTTTTAAGATATCCTCGGTGGCCTCTTCGCGAATAATGTCCACCACATCATCCACCGTGACAATTCCAACCAGGGTATTGTTTTCGTCCACCACCGGAACCGCAAGGATATTGTACCGGGCAACAATCTTGGCCACCTCTTCCTGGTCCGTGTCCGTTTGGACGCTCACCACATCGGTGGTCATGATCGACTTGAGCGTGGTATCGGGTGGCACCACCACCAATTGCCGCAGCGAAATCACCCCCACAAGATTATCGTGATCATTGACCACGTAGAGGTAAAAGGGCATTTCTGTGTCCGCGTAATCCCTTTGTAGCGCCTTGATCGCTTCTCCGGCCGTGGTTTCTTCTTTGAGCGCGATAAAGTCCGGCAGCATGATCCCGCCGGCGGTCTCGGCGTCATAGCCCAGCAGACCTTCCACCTCCTCCGAGCCCTCCCGGGTCATGAGGTCAAGCAACGTCTTGGCCCTGTCATCGCTGAGCTTTCCGAGAAGGTCGGCCACATCGTCATTGGGCATGTGCTCCAGGATCTCGGCGATCTGTTCTGCGGGCATGTCTTCGATAAACGCGAGCAACAGGCCCTCATCCAGCTCGCTGAAGAGCATGGCCTTCTGCTCGACGTCCTCGATGTGGTCAAAAACGGCGCGTTGCTCACTGGACGTCAGAAATTGGAACGCGGCCGCCAGGTCCGCCGCATGGGTCTTGTTGACGATTTTATGAAGATGGGCGGTGGCCCCCCGTCTGAGCAACCGTTTGGTGGTATCGAGCAATATTTTGGTACGATCAATCGTCATAATAACACAACATGCATTACGAGCCGGCTACGGATACAGCCGGTCCAGGAGTCTTGGAAACGCAATGGTCTCTCTGACATGGTCAATGCCACAGATCCAGGCAACCGTACGCTCAATGCCCAGGCCGAACCCGGCATGGGGAACACTGCCGTATTGCCGCAACTCAACATACCACTGAAAGTCCTTCAGGGGCAGACCCGCCTCTTGAATCTTTTCCTTGAGCCGCCGCACGTCATCTTCGCGCTGGCCTCCCCCGATGATCTCGCCATAGCCTTCCGGGGCCAACATGTCCACACACAGGGCCACCTCCGGCCGCTGGGGGTCGCTCTTCATGTAGAAGGCCTTGGCCCCGATTGGATAGCGGTGAATCAAGACCGGTTTGTCAAATTGACCGGAGATAATGGTTTCGTGTCCGCCCCCGAGGTCCTGCCCCCAGGAAATCTCCTCTCCGGCCTGCCGGACCCTGCGCAGGGCATCATCGTAGGAAATCCTCGGAAAGGGTGGCCGGATGGCTTCGAGCTTTCTACGGTCCCGCTCCAGCACGTCAAGTTCGGGGCCTCGTTGCTCCAGCACTTCCGACACAACAGCGCACACCAGTGCTTCGGCCAGGTCCATTACCGTATCCAGGTCGGCGAATGCGACTTCCGGTTCAATCATCCAAAACTCGGCAAGATGACGCCGGGTCTTGGACTTTTCTGCTCGAAATGTCGGGCCGCAACAATACACCCTGCCCAGTGCCATGGCCCCGGCCTCCATATAGAGCTGCCCGCTTTGCGACAGATAAGCCCGGTGCTCTCCGAAATAATCCGTCTCAAAAAGCGTTGTTGTGCCTTCACACGATGACGGCGTCAAAATGGGGGCATCCAGCAAGGAAAACCCCCGGTCATCAAAAAACCGGCGTGCCGCCCGGATGACCGCATGCCGGATACGCAATATGGCCCATTGTCTGGAGGATCGCAGCCAAAGGTGCCGACGGTCCATGAGAAAGCCCACCCCGTGTTCCTTGGGTGTAATCGGAAAGGGAGCGGCCACCTGAAAGATTTTGATCCCTGAAGCCAGGAGTTCATATCCGCCGGTCGCCCTTGGCTCTTTGCGGACCTGCCCGAAAATCGCCACAGAGCTCTCCTGGCTCAATTTCGCGTACTCGTCAAACACATTGTCAGGGGTTTCGCCTTTGACCAAAGTGGCCTGGATAACGCCGGTGCCGTCCCGAATCACCAGGAAACGGACCCGCCCGCTGGAGCGTTTGTGCATCACCCAGCCGCAGACCGCCACCTCTTGGCCTTCGTACCGCCCCACGGAGGCAATCAGGACCGTTGTCTTTGCATCGTGTTCCATAACAGTCCTTTCACGCTTCAGGGAAAATACACGGATGGTCAAAAAAGTTTGGAGGCCAGGATAATCCCCAGAATGAGCCACACGGGAATGGAAATCAGGACGGCCAGGGTCAATCCCCTGAAAAAATCAAGCTGTTTGACCAACCCGCGTTTTTCCAACGCCCGATCCACGACGATGTCAAGCTCCTCGAACTTCACGGGTTTGGTGATAAAGTCATAGGCCCCTTTCTTGATGGCCTGCACCGCACCCTCAATCGTGCCGAACCCCGTGATGACCACCACAACAGAACGGCTGTCCGCTTTCTTGATCTCGTGAAGCAGCTCCATGCCGTCCATGCCGGGCATCTGCAGATCGGTGAAAATCACATGATACGCGCCGCTGCGATACCGCTCCAGCCCCTCATTGCCGTCATAGGCCACCTTGGCCGTATATCCGCGCTCCACCAGGTGCTCCGCCAGGGTATCGGCAAATGCCTGGTCGTCGTCCACAATGAGAATGTTCGCCTCTTTGTCCGTCACTGCAAAATCCGCCTTCCTGATCATGTTAGTCCTGCATGAAACCTCTACAAAATACCCCTTTTCCCGATTTGGGTGCTATGCTTCATTGCGTGTCTGCGGCTGGCTCATCCGCCTGCGGCGGACTCAAAATACCCAATGTATTTCCAGAATCCGTGCACCGGCCACCGGCGATCGTATGCCGGCTCACACACACAACAAGACACCCCGGAAACGGTGTAACCTTTTCTATTCTCACCGTCACAGCCGGTGGATTGTGCACGGATTCACAGCACACGCCGCTCAGCCGGATTTTTGGCAATTTTCCAGCAGCTCGGTATACCCCGCAGGCCTTTGGAGAAATACTACGCCCATGCCTCTGGGATACTGCTCCGTGTCGATTTCATTCACCCAGACCACCTTACACCGCCCCTTGATCCACTCCCCACGCTCCGGCAGCTCGATCTCCAGCTCAAACTCTGAGCCTACTCCAAAGGGCGTCTGCGTGGTCAGATACAGCCCTCCGGAACTCAGGTTGTGAATGGCTGCTTCCTGAAACGCCTTGTCCGTCTCGTAGCGGACCTTGAGTACCACCTCGTACCTCGGGGTCACCCTGCGTTCGTCCATGTCTTTGAACTTCCTTTTCGGATTGGTTATGCCGGCACAGGCCTCAGGACTTCACAATCCTGCACACAGGAAGTCCCGGGTCCCGATCCACCGGCGAGAGCTTTGCACAACTTCCTGCCGGCAGTCAGGTCATCTTCCCTCAAGGCGATATGATCCAGGCCGAGCCCGCCTGAGGCGGGTCCGCCTCGGGCGGACATATCGCCTTTCGGCAAAACGACCTGACTGCCGGGCGGCCGAGCGCGCAAAATGTTGCCCTGTAAGCGAGAGCAACGAGTTTTGCAAAGGTCTCACCGGCCTTGTGGGGAAAACCATATGCCGACGATTATCCCTATGATAATAAAAAAAAAGCTAAAAAGTCAAAAATTTGGCGAGGCAGGCGGACGACCAGCGGTTATCGGACAATCTTGATGTAGGATCGCTTCCGTAATGTATCCAACCAGGCCCTATATTTTTTTTCCACCCGGTCCCGGTACAGCCGTTCCTGAATCTCTATCCTGGCCTGGTCAAGGGTCTTGCCCGGCAAAGAACGAACCTCGTCAAGCATCAGGACCTGATATCCCTGAGATGTCTCCAGCACAGGGCTCACATCGCCATCCTTCATCCAGCGCACCGTTTCCTGGACCTCGGGTGCCAGCTCATTGATCTTGAACAGTCCCAAATCGCCGCCGTCCCGGGCTGTAACGTCTTCAGAGTATTGCCGGGCGACTTCATCAAAGGGAGTCCCGGCCTTCAAGGCCTCCAGGGCCAGACCCATGCGTCTCAATGCCTTTTCTTTTTCCTCAACATCCTGCCAGGAGGAGACCCTGATCAGGATTGTACGCAGATGGTATTTTTTTTCGCCGGCAAACTCCTGTTGATGGTCCTCATAGTATTGCCGTAAATCCTGCTCGGTAATGGCAATCTTGGACTTGACCTCCCGGTTGATCAATCTCATAGTCAACAA
>JAFDGP010000168.1 GCA_019309245.1 Deltaproteobacteria bacterium
TTGATCGACGGTCTTGCGGAAGCCGCCTTTGTGGGCGGCAAGGGGATCAAGGCCTCGGTTTGACAATCCATGGAGGCAGATATGAAGGTCAGTTATAAAACATTGGGGCTGGTCAACACGCGGGAGATGTTTAAAAAGGCCATGGAAGACGGGTATGCCGTTCCGGCCTACAATTTCAACAATCTGGAGCAGCTCCAGGCGATCATTCACGGATGTGGGAAATCGGGCTCTGCGGTGATTTTGCAGGTCTCAAAAGGGGCCCGGGAGTATGCGGACGAAACATTGCTGCGCAACCTGGGAAAAGGGGCGGTGGAGATGGCCGAAGCGCATGGCTACCGCATCCCCATCGCCCTTCATCTGGATCATGGCGACAGTGTCGAGTTGTGTGTTTCATGTATCGAGGGGGGATTTTCGTCGGTCATGATCGATGGATCGCACCACGATTACGAACATAACGTGGAGTTGACCAAGGCTGTGGTAGACTATGCCCACCGGTATGATGTGACTGTAGAAGGAGAGTTGGGGGTGCTCTCCGGGATTGAAGACGATGTCGAGGCGGCCAGGTCCATTTATACCCAACCGGACGAGGTCGAAGACTTCGTGAAACGAACCGGCGTGGACTCCCTGGCGATTTCGATCGGGACCTCTCATGGGGCGTACAAGTTTACACCCGAGCAATGCAGTCAAAACGATCAGGGCGTGCTGGTACCGCCGCCGCTTCGATTTGACATCCTTGAAGAGATCGAACAACGGATTCCCGGCTTTCCTATCGTCTTGCACGGGGCCAGCAGCGTATTGCGCAAATATGTCGACCTGATCAATCAACACGGCGGGGCACTGGAGGCTGCTGTCGGGATTCCCGAAGACCAGCTTCGCAAGGCGGCCGGATCTGCGGTATGCAAGATCAACATCGACTCCGACGGGCGCCTGGTTGTCACGGCAATGGTCCGAAAGGTCTTTGATGAAAATCCTGCCGAGTTCGACCCGAGAAAGTATCTGGGCCCGGCGCGGGAAGAGCTGATGCACATGATTATAGAAAAGAACAGGAAGGTCCTGGGCAGTGCGGGCCGGTATTAAACGGTGCCGACACGATTTGAATTGAGTTTCTTAAGAGGGTTCATCCGGACCGCCAACTGAGAGTCGGTCCGGGGGCGATCGTTTCGTTGGATTTCGTGCTGGATTAACCGGGGCATTTCCGGGGAGAAACAGTCATGGCAAAAAACCTCTTTATTACGGCAACCGAGGCCAGGAGCGGAAAGTCAGCAGTATGTCTGGGGGTCATGGAAATGCTTCTCAGGCACGTTGCAAAGGTGGCGTTTTTTCGTCCGGTGATTTATGTGGACACGGCAAGCGACGCCTACATCGATCCGGATATCAATCTGATTGCGACCACCTACAAGCTCGGCCCCTCCTATATGGACATGTACGCCTATACGACCACCCAGGCCAATGATCTGATCAGCCTGGGCAAGTCTGAAGACCTGATCGAAGGCGTTGTCGCCAAGTACAAGGCCCTTGAAAAGGACCATGACTTTGTGTTGTGCGAAGGCACGGATTTTTCCGGTGCCACCTCGGCATTTGAATTCGACCTCAATGCCGAGATCGCCAACAACCTCGGGTGTCCCGTTATGCTGGTGGCCAAGGCCCACAACAAGACCGTGGATGCGGCCATCCAGTCCATTGAGATGGCGGTTGACTCCCTGCTGGATGAAGGCTGCGATGTGATCGCCACCGTGGTCAACCGGGTCAACACGGATGACACGGTTTCCATTGTCGAACGCCTGAAAAAAAAGCCGTGGGCCGCCGAACAACTGATCTTTGCCATCCCGGATGAAAAGTCACTGGGCAACCCCACCATGGCGGAGATCGCAAAGCTGTTGAATGCCAAGGTCCTGTACGGAGAAAAAGAACTGGACCGCCATGTACACAGCTTCGCGGTAGCGGCGATGCAGCTCCGAAATTTCCTGGAACGCATCGACCACGGGACTCTGGTGATTACCCCGGGGGACCGGGCCGATGTGATTGTGGCCTGCCTCGCGTCCGCGACCTCGGTATCCATGCCCAAGATCGCCGGACTGTTGTTGACCGGCGGTCTGAGGCCGGAGCCATCCATTCGCCGGTTGATTGAGGGGTTTCCCTATGCCTTGCCGATTTTGAGCGTGGAGCACGACACGTTCCCATCGGCCAGAAAGGCGGACAACGTTCATGCCGGCATCTCTCCGGAAAACACAAGAAAGATTACCCGGGCCCTGGAGGTCTTTGAAGAGCACGTGGACACCGGGGCCCTGGCACGAAAGATCCTGGAAAAGGAAACCTACATCGTCACCCCGAAGATGTTCGAATACGGTTTGATCCAAAAAGCAAAGGCCTGCAAGAAACATATTGTCTTGCCCGAAGGCGAAGAAGAGCGCATCTTGAGGGCTGCCGAGATATTGCTCCGCCGGGAGGTGGTGGACATAACCCTTGTCGGGCTTGAGACCGAGATTCGGAAAAGAATCGCCCGCCTGGGCCTTCGCATGGAGGACGTGCGGATCGTCGATCTGTACCAGAACCCTTATGTGGATGACTTTGTCGAGACATACTTTGAGTTGAGAAAACACAAGGGGATCACCCGGGAGATCGCACGCGACATGATCAGCGACGCAAATTACTTCGGGACCATGATGGTGGCCAAGGGGCACGCGGACGGCATGGTCTCCGGCGCGGTGCATACCACGGGTGATACCATTCGTCCTGCCTTTGAGATCATCAAGACCGAGCCCGGGATCTCAATTGTGTCCAGTGTATTTTTCATGTGTCTTAAAGATCGGGTGCTGGTGTATGGGGATTGTGCGGTGAACCCGGATCCGAATGCTGAACAGCTGGCTCAAATCGCATTAAGCTCCTCCCGGACGGCAAAGACCTTCGGTATCGAGCCCCGCGTGGCCATGCTGTCGTACTCCACCGGGGCCTCCGGAAAGGGAGAAGATGTGGACAAGGTCCGTGAGGCCACAAGGATTGCCACGGAAATGATCAAGGAAATGGGGTTGGACGCGATCATCGAAGGCCCTATGCAGTATGACGCTGCGGTGGATCCGAGTGTGGCCCGAACCAAGATGCCGGACAGCAAGGTGGCGGGCCGGGCCACCGTATTCATTTTTCCGGACCTGAATACCGGAAACAACACGTACAAAGCCGTTCAGCGCTCTGCCAACGCGGTGGCCGTGGGTCCGGTCTTGCAGGGGTTGAAAAGACCGGTTAACGACCTGAGTCGTGGATGCACGGTGCCCGATATCGTCAATACCGTTGCCATTACCGCCGTCCAGGCCCAGGCGCAACAAGGGGGATCGGGTGAAGGTCCTGGTCATTAACAGCGGAAGCTCTTCCATCAAGTACCGCCTGTTCGATATGGATCATGAGACGGTCCTGGCGTCCGGACTGGCTGAAAGGATCGGCGAGGCGCAGGGGGCCTTGACGCATCGAGCCAGGACAGAGGGCTCGCTTGAGGTTGTTCACCAGGGCCGGGAGCTTATTGCCGATCACCGCCGGGGCCTTGCCATGATCGTTGCGTGCCTGGTGCATGAGGATTACGGCGTGATCGCCCACACCTCGGAACTGGATGCGGTGGGGCACCGGGTGGTTCACGGGGGAGAGATGTTTAAGGCCCCGGCCGTCATCAACGACGAGGTGATTCAGGCCATCCAGGCCAACGTGGCGCTTGCACCGCTTCATAATCCGCCGAACCTGACCGGTATCGAGGTGGCCCGGTCGATTTTCGCCGAGGCGGTTCAGGTGGCCGTCTTTGACACAGCCTTTCATCAAAGCCTGCCGCAAAAAGCCTTTCTTTATGCCATTCCCTACAGCCTGTATGAAACTGAAGGGGTGCGCCGGTATGGATTCCATGGGACCTCGCATGCCTATGTTGTCGAAGAAGCCTGCCGCTATCTGAGCCGGGCGCCCGAGACGGTGAACCTGATCTCGATTCATCTTGGAAACGGCGCCAGTATGGCCGCCGTTCAGGGAGGCCGTTGCGTGGACACCACCATGGGAATGACCCCCCTGGAAGGGTTGGTCATGGGCACGCGGTGCGGCGACGTGGACCCGGCCCTGCCGTTTTTTCTGGCGGATCACCTGCATCTGTCACTGCGTGAAATTGATACCCTGCTAAACCAGCAAAGCGGGCTTAAAGGGCTTTGCGGGATGAACGATATGCGGGAAGTAATGACACAAAGGCGCTGTGGCGACGAGCGGGCCGACATGGCCATGCAGGTTTATTGCTACCGCATCAAGAAATATATCGGGGCTTACTATGCCGTGTTGGGAAGGCTTGATGCGCTGGTCTTTACGGGAGGGATTGGAGAAAATGCGGCCGATGTGCGGGAGCTGTCGTGTTCCGGGTTGCACGCGATCGGCATTGAACTGGACAAAGACGAAAACGCCCGGCCGGCCGAAGGCATCCGGGATATCGGAGTCGCCGGCACGCGGGTGAGGGTGCTGGTGGTTCCCACGAACGAAGAACTCAGGATCGCCCGGGAAACCGCCCGGGTGGTCCAGGCCCTGGAAAGATAGCAGACATGAGACGTGCAAAACTTCAAAGACATGCCAAGGTCGTGGCCACACTCGGACCGGCCTCGGCCGATGTGGACAGGATTGCCGAATTGATCCTTGCGGGCATGAGCGTAGCCAGAATCAACATGAGCCACGGCAACCATGACACCCATGCCGCGCTGATCGAAAATGTGCGTGCGGCCTCTAAGAAGGTGGATCTGGAGGTGGCCATCCTGTTGGATTTGCAGGGACCTAAAATCCGGGTGGACGAGCTGGCTGATCCCCTTGAGCTGGCTGAGGGGGAGATCTGGGTCATCGGTCCCACCCGGGTGCGCGATACCTATCCGGAATATGCCGGCCGCTTTATCCCCACGACCTATGAAGACCTGGTCCAGGACTGTTCCGACGGCGTGCGTATTCTTTTTGACGACGGGTTGATTGTGGCCCAGGCCGTAAAAAGGGACCGCGAGGTCTACAGGATTCGCATCCTGACCGGCGGCACCCTGGGCTCGCACAAAGGGATCAATCTGCCGGATTCCAGGCTTTCTGTATCGAGCCTGACGGAAAAGGACCGGCGTGACATCCAATTTGGACTGGAGCACGGCATTGATTACGTGGCCCTGTCGTTTGTGCGGAAAAAGGATGATGTGCTCGATTTGCGCGCATTGCTTGCCGAGCTGGGCGGCGAGGTCCCCATTGTGTCAAAAGTGGAAAACCGCGAGGCCGTGGACAATATCGAACAGATCGTTCAAGCCAGCGACGTGATCATGGTGGCCCGGGGTGACATGGGCGTTGAGCTGGGAAACCACCGGGTGCCGGCCGTGCAAAAACAAATCATCGCCCTGTGCAACCAGCTGGGCGTGCCGGTGATCACCGCCACCCAGATGCTCGAGTCCATGGTGGATCACCCCACACCGACCCGCGCGGAGGCCTCTGATGTGGCCAATGCCATCTGGGATGGAACCGATGCCGTCATGCTCAGCGCGGAGACCGCTTCCGGGAAATACCCGGTGGAAACAGTCAAGATGATGGGAAGCATTATCAGAGAAGCGGAAAAAACACCCAAACCCAGGTCTTCCCTGAAACACCTGGACCTGTCCCGGGTCGACGATGCCACCATGATCGGTGCGTCCCTGATCGCCGAAAAGATCGGTGCCAGGCGGATTCTTTCCGTGACCGAATCGGGAAGTTCTTGTCTCAAGATGAGTCGTTTTCGGCCGCAGACCTCGGTCCTGGGCGTGTCCAATACCCTGGGTGTGGTCAGGAAAATGTGCCTGTACTGGGGAGTCAGCCCCTTTTATCT
>JAFDGP010000169.1:0-5973 GCA_019309245.1 Deltaproteobacteria bacterium
GTTGGTCGTGGTAGCTGTCAAGTCTTCGTACACGCCGTACTTTATGTTATTTCCCCACGTGTCCGTTCCGGATAAAAGGCCCAGAGTCCGGTACGGGAGGTTGCCCACGTAGACCCCTGTATCTTCCTCGCCGTCTGTGCCGCTGTCGGCAAACGGCAGTCGATAATTGGCAATCGCATATCCCTGCAAGGCATTGTCAGCGTTTTCCAGAATCGCCCGGGCTTTTTTTACCTTTGAGGATTGAACCAGAGAGGGCAGCACGGAGGCGACAATAGAAATGATAATGCCGGCAATCACCACCACCACGGCCATCTCAATCAGGGTAAAACCTGCGGCCGCCCACAAGACCCCGGACGACCTGCCGCCTGTTGCACGTTTAACACCAAGGTTTTTTTGTCTGAAATCAGTCCGGTTCATAGTGGTCCGATTCGATCCCGTTTTCGACCCCATCGGGGCCGATGGCCTGAAATTTGCGTCGCCGTTTTTGTTGGGTCTTCATTAAAAAACTGCAAGGACTGTGCCCTGAAAAACTCCTGTGTGCTCCGGAGGGACGGCTTCCGGCCAGCATCGGGGCATTGACCGCGCAGCCTGCGGGCTATTGACTTTGGCGTGGACAGTGATAGCCTTCTAATATGTCAAGCCCGATTGTATGGCGGAAAGGGAGATGGCCACCATGAAGATAGAACTCCGTTTTAGCCCATCGCAGGGAGATGAGGTCCAATTTGCCATGGTAGTTAACAAGACGGATTGCGGACGACTCTCCATGAAAAAATCGGAGGCCGTAACCTTCGCCCAAACCCTGCGAGCCGGATGCGCATATACGGACAGCACGGTCATCTGGACCGGCGACATCGACCTGCCCGAAGATTGGGTGGTATGGCACAAACGGACTGGAAAAGAACGCCGAACCCACATTGACAGAAGAACCGGCCGGGAGCGCCGGAAATTGCAGCACACACCCGATAAGCCTTGTACAACCTTGTAAGCAAAGACGTTCATGAACATAGATCTTTCCCGCTTTGAACAATGTCGGATCCTGGTTATCGGAGATCTTATGATCGACGAATACGTGTGGGGGCAGGTGGACCGGATCTCACCGGAGGCCCCTGTTCAGGTGGTCTCCGTGCTTCGCGACAGCACCACATTGGGCGGGGCGGGAAACGTAGTCAACAATCTGGCCGCCCTGGGTGCCCGGGTAACGGTCACCGGGGTCATCGGCTCGGGCCCGAATGCCGATCTGCTGACCACGATGTGCCGCAACCTCGGGGTGGATGTCTCAGGGGTGGTCCGCGACCCGAACCGTCCTACAACCCGAAAGACCCGTATCATCGGGGGCCACCAGCACGTGTTGCGCATTGACCGCGAAACCAAACAGACCATCTCACAAGCCCAGTGTGATCACATCGCCGGTTTTATCAACGACCGGATGGCGTCGTTTGACCTGGTGCTTATCTCCGACTACGGGAAAGGCCTGCTCACCGACACCCTTCTGCGCCGGATTATTGATTCGGCGCAAGCAGACAAAAGGCCGGTTATCGTGGATCCCAAAGGACTGGACTTCAAAAAATACGCCGGGGCCACGGCCATCACACCTAACAAGAGGGAGGCTTCCCTGGCCGCCGGCATCGAGATTATCGATGACGAGACCCTTGAGGCCGCCGGATGGAAACTGGGTCAGGATACTGGGGTTGAAAAGGTCCTGATGACCTGCGGAAAAGATGACATGGTCTTGTTTGAACGGGGACATAACCCCTACCGTATCGCAGCCGAAGCCCGGCAGGTCTTTGATGTCTCGGGAGCCGGGGATACGGTTCTGGCCGTTTTGGGCCTGGGAATGGCCGCGGGTGGCTCTTTCCGGCAGGCCGCCGCCCTGGCCAATGTGGCCGGAAGAATTGTGGTTGGAAAGGTCGGCACCGCCACTGTATCGGTTGAGGAGCTTCGCGAGGCCACAGAGCCATCCGAACGTGCCCTGGCCGCCAAGCAGAAATCGCTGTCCGATCTGGTCCCTATCGTGGAACAACTTCGGACCGAGGGCCGGACCATCGTCTTGACGAACGGGTGTTTCGACCTGCTGCACGTAGGCCATATCAAGCTGCTGGCGGCCTCGAAGAAAATGGGTGACGTGCTTATTGTGGCGATCGACGACGATGAGTCTGTCCGGGTGCTCAAAGGACCGGGGCGGCCGATCATTAGTGCCCGAGAACGGCTGCGTATCATCAGCGCATTGGACACGGTGGATTATGTGACCGTGTTTTCCACCCGGAAGCTCGAGGATCTCATCAAAGCCCTTCGGCCGGATGTCTTGACAAAAGGAAGCGATTATGCGGACAAGCCCGTAGCAGCACGCATGACCGTGGAAAAGCTTGGAGGTAGGGTCGTCCTGGTGCCGGTCACCGAAGCGGTGTCGTCCACGCGGGTGATCAACCAGATTAAAAACGGCAACAGTGGGGTGAAGCCTTGAGGCGACCCTCAAGAAATCAAGGGCGGGGGTTGCGTGTGTGGTCATGGCTTGGATTCGACAAACCGCTGAGGGAACAACGTTTAAGGTAATCGTTCAGCCCAGATGCACCACAAACGCCATCATCGGGCTTCATGGCGACGCCCTGAAAATCAAACTGACGGCCCCGCCTGTGGAAGGGGCGGCCAACAAGGCATGCGTGCAGCTTCTGGCCAAGGCCCTGAAGGTGCCTAAATCCGACATCTCCATTGTGCGGGGCAAGCAAAGCCGACAAAAACACATCCTCGTGCGCTCAGCGCCCAAAAACCAGGTTGAATCCGCCTTGATTCCCCGCCAACCACGCACCCCCTAAAGGCGCACCGTCACTGCTCGCCCGGGGCCGGTGCGAACCTGCGCATAGACCAGGACCCCCAAAGAGCGCTTTGAATAACGGACTGACGTCAGTCGGGTCGTCATCAATTTGGATGACGCATCCGTGCGCACTGCGCGGGCAACATAACAGGCCCGGCATAAAATCCCGTCCTCTACAATCCGCCATTGAAGCTTGGTTTCATTTTGAGTATAGTTAACAAGGAAACTTCCGGATGACCGGTACCTAAAACTCCAGCTTACGGCCTGGAAAGTGGATGAAGCACGGGTCAACACACACGTTCAAATCCTTAAAACACACCCTGACAGCGGTTTTCATGTTGGTATGGTGCGGATCTTCGCCGTTTGTCCGCCCGGCTGCAGCCGCCTGCCACGACAACATCCGTGTCTTTGTGAGCATCGCCCCCCAGGCCTATTTTGTAAAACGCATCGGGGCAGACCACGTCAACGTGGAGGTAATGGTCGGCCCCGGGCAGAGTCCAGCCACCTATGAACCCCGTCCCAGGCAGATGGCCGCCCTGGGTCAAGCCAGCCTGTATTTCCGGATCGGGGTTCCCTTTGAAAGCGTATGGATGGAGCGAATTGCAAAAGCCAACCCGCATTTGTGCGTCATCGACACCCGACACGGAATTACGCTGCTGCCCATTGTGCCGAACAACGCCCACCGCGCCTCAGCGCGTGTCAACCACGCCCATGGGATGGACGATCCACATATTTGGTTGAGCCCAAGACTGGTCAAGATCCAGGCGCAAAACATCTGCGATGCCCTGATTGAGCAGGATCGCATACACGAAACCGACTACCGCAAAAACCTGAAGGCCTTTTGTAAGGACCTGGACGCGTTGGACGCCACCATTGCCGGCCTATTACGCAGCCTCAAGGACCGAACATTTCTGGTGTTTCATCCCTCATGGGGATATTTCGCCCGTGACTACGGATTGGAACAAATCGCCATAGAAACCGAAGGAAAACCCCCAAGCGCCAGGGCCCTGACCCGAATCATTGAGTTGGCCAAACAAAAAAACATTCGGGTCATCTTCGTCCAGAAACAATTCAGCAAACGAAGCGCTCGGGCAGTTGCACAAGCCATCAAGGCACGGGTGATCGAGGTCGACCCGCTGGCCCAAGACTATTTCGACAACATGAAACGGCTCGCCCAGACATTGGCGGAGACGCTGCGATGAACGCGAAAGAACCAATCGTTAAGATTGAACATGTCAGCTTCGCCTATGATGGAACCCTTGCCTTGGAAGACGTCAACCTTTCCGTTCCCCGGGGCGATTTTCTGGGCGTGGTGGGACCCAACGGAAGCGGGAAAACCACCTTGCTTAAGATCATTCTGGGCCTGATTCACCCGTTGTCCGGAACCGTTCGGGTATTCGGAAAGATCCCGGAGCGAGCGCGCCACCTGGTGGGCTATGTCCCGCAGCATGCCGAGCTGGATTATAGTTTTCCCATCAGCGTGATGGATGTGGTTCTCCTGGGCCGCTTGTCAAACCGATCCCTGCTGGGAGGGTACCGAAAGCAAGACAAACGGCTTGCCCAAGAAGCCCTGACCATGGTCAAAACGGCAGATCTTTGCAACCGGAGGTTCGGAACCCTTTCCGGCGGACAAAAACAGCGGGTGCTTATCGCAAGGGCCCTGGCGGGAAAGCCGGAATTGCTCCTGCTCGATGAACCCACAGCAAGCGTGGACGGCAGGGTGGAAGAAGACATTTACGGCCTGCTGAAAAAGCTCAATGAGCGCGTCACGATTATTCTGGTAAGCCACGATCTGGGCTTCATTTCTACATACGTGCGCCATGTGGCCTGTGTGAACCGGCGTCTGTCGTGCAGCCGAACCCAGGATATCACGGGAGACGTTATCGACGCTTGTTATAACGGCCCCGTGCACATGTTGAAGCATAAGTGTGAATTGTGAGAGTGCATTGCACTTCGTGACAGACTTTTTAACTTTTCGATTCAGGGTTACTGGTTTGAGTTATGCTCGAATTCTTTAATGTGCTGGCCAGTCAGGCCTTTCTCCAAAATGCCGTTGTCGTGGGCCTCCTTGCTAGCCTTGCGTGTGGTGTCATGGGCACCTACGTGGTTGTCAGAAAAATCGTTTTTATCAGTGGCGGGATTGCCCACACCGTTCTTGGCGGCATGGGAATCGCGTACTATTATGGATGGAACCCCCTGCACGGTGCGGTGGTGGCCGCCCTGGTCGCAGCGGTCATCATTGGACTTATCAGCCTTCGCTATCACCAGTACGAAGATACCATCATCGGGGCCCTGTGGGCCATCGGGATGGCAACAGGAATTTTGTTTATCTACAAGACTCCAGGCTACAATGTGGACCTGATGACCTACTTGTTCGGCAATATCCTCATGGTCAGCCAGCAAAGCATTCACTTACTTGTCGGCCTGGACGCTGTGATCATTTTGTCTGTGGCAGTCTTTTACCGGCCTTTTCTGGCGGTCTGTTTCGATGAGGAATACAGCAGGCTTCAAGGGCTTCATGTGGTAAGTATTTATCTCTTTCTTCTTTGTCTGATCGCGCTGACCGTGGTTATTCTGATTCAAGTCGTGGGGATCATTCTGGTGGTGGCCCTGCTCACACTTCCGGCAGCTACGGCTCGCCACTATGCTCGAAGCCTGGCACAGATGATGGCAATGGCCTGTTTGCTGGGTGCCGGTTTCACGGTCTGTGGGCTTGTGGCCTCTTACACGCCGGATCTGCCTGCCGGGGCCACAATCGTGTTGATCGCGGGAGCCGTCTATCTTATCGTCACCGTGTTCAAAGGCCTCTTGACAAGACTGGGAGTTAAACGACCCGCCTCGTAGGCCAAGACAAGTCTCATCCGCCCACCTCGAGACCTTTGCAAAACTCGTTGCTCTCGCTTACAGAGCGACAGTTTGCGCGCACAGCCGCCCGGCAGGAGGTTATGCAAAGCTCATCTCAGGCAAGGAGCCACCCTTGAGACCAAAATTGAACATTCTTCAAGGGTCCCACCTCTTACGATGCGGGGTCTTCTTGCCGTTGCCCACCCACAATGTTGGGCTTAATGTCCAGAATAGGGGTCCCGTCCGCCATGTCCAGACCCCGCACGGTGATCACATTTTCAGTTACATCCAGGACCTCCAACACGGACATCCCGATCGGA
>JAFDGP010000169.1:5978-11803 GCA_019309245.1 Deltaproteobacteria bacterium
GCATGTGCTGAAGACCCCCAGGGGCTTGCCCCGGTGTGGGGGGGTCTGCAACAAGAGCGCGGGCGTAAAAGGCGGGCTGAGGTGAAAGTAGAAAAGAACCACGATGCGTTGTCCCGTGCCAATATCCTGAAGGCCTTTCAGATACTTCGGCTCAATAACCAGAGAGCCCTTTATGTCCGAGATCGACCAGTGTCTCGGCACATGCGTGCAGTCGGTACGAACAACGCCGATGGGGTGCATCTGCACCGTCATGGCTGCACCGGGCTGGGACATGTCGCACATGAGATTTCCTCAAAAAAGCCTGCGCGGATCCACCCGGATATGGCTACAGTGGAAGTGTCTATTATGCCAGGCCCAACAGCTTGCCTCCCTGATAAATCACAAAGGCCACCAGCCAGGCAAGGGTCACGCTGTAGCCCATGCTGAAAAGCGTCCATCGCCACGAGTTGGTCTCTCGCCTGATGGCGGCTACCGTCGCCAGACATGGGATGTAAATCAGCACAAAGGCCATCATCGCATAGGCGGAGCAGGCCGTCATGCCGGATTGCTTCAGAGCACGCCGCAGGGCCTCGCTTTCCTCTCCGCCATCGCCAGCCGCAGCATGCAACACACCCAGGGTGCTGACCACAATCTCCTTAGCCACAAGACCGGACAAGACGGCCACACTTGAGCGCCAGTCCATACCCAGAGGCGCAAACACCGGGGCCAGAAACTTGCCCAAGCGGCCCAGATAGGATTTCTCCACACGTTCCCTGGCCTGTTGCGCGTTCAGTTCCCCAAGCGCTGCGTCCCGCTCTTCGACCAGCACCTGTCGTCCGGCCCCCTGCGCACCGGAAATCAATGTATCATACCGGGTGGAGACCGCCCGGCGTTGAGTGGCGTAATCTTGCGAAAATTGTACCTCTGCTGGAAAAGCGCTCAAGCACCAAACCACGATTGAGCCAACCAGAATCACGCCGCCCATCTTTTTGAGAAAAATCTTGCTTCGATCCCACATGTGAATCAACAACCCTTTAAGCATGGGCATTCTGTACGGGGGCAACTCCATGACAAACGGGGCGACTTCTCCCTTGAGCACCGTGGAACGAAACAACCGTCCCATGACAATAGCCAAAACGATGCCCAAGGCATAGATCGAGAAAATTGCGTTTCCCGCTCGAAGGCCGAAAAAGGTCCCGGCCAGCAGGATGTACACGGGCAGCCTGGCGGAACAGGACATCAACGGGTTGATCAAAATAGTCAAAATCCGGTCCCTTTCGCTCTCCAGGGTTCTGGTCGCCATGATGGCAGGCACGTTACAACCAAACCCCATCAGCATCGGAATAAAGGACTTTCCGTGCAAACCGATCAGGTGCATGACCTTGTCCATAAGAAAGGCGGCCCGGGCCATATAGCCGGTATCTTCAAAGATAGCGATACAGAAAAACAGAATGAGAATGTTCGGGAAAAACACGACAACGCTTCCTACCCCGGCAATGACCCCATCCACAATCAAGGCCTCAAAGGCGCCGTCAGGCAAGAGCTGCGCCGTTTGGTGTCCAAGCCATCCCACACCCGTATCGAGCCAGTCCATGGGGTAGGCCCCCAGAGTGAAGGTAAGCTGAAACATGGCCCAGATAAAGAAAACAAAGACGGGAAGCCCCAGCACCCGGTTGGTCAGCACCTGATCAATGCGCCGGGAGATATCCACACGATCTATGGAGTCCGTCCTGACGACCTCTTTGACAATGCCTTCAATAAAGCCGTAGCGCTGATCCGTCATCACGATCTCGGGTTCATCATCATAGAGCTCACGCAGCCTGGCGCGGCTCCTGTCCGCCTCTTCAACAATGGCTGGTCCGTGTGTGCCGTCCAGCCGAACAACGCGACCTTTGACGATCCTGTCATCTTCAAGGAGTTTTATGGCCACCCACCGGGTATTGTATGAGAGCCGTTCGCCTACTGTCTCGGTGATCATGGCGGACAATTCAGAAATGGCCTTTTCGATGTCCTTTCCGTAATAGACCCTGCGGGTGCGAGGCAGCTCAATACTGGACTCGGCCACGGCAATAATTTCATTTAAAAGATCGCGGGTGCCTTCGTTGGCGTTGCCCACCGTAAAGACCACGGGTACATCCAAAAGCTCCGAGAGTTTTTTCCCGTCGATCTTAACGCCGCGCTGGCGGGCCACGTCGGCCATATTAAGAACAAAGATGACTTTGGTATCGAGTTCTCGCAATTGGGTGGCAAGATAAAGGTTGCGCTCCAGGTTTGAGGCGTCAATAATGGCTACCACCACATCCGGCTTGTCATCCAGGATGAAATTACGCGCAACGATCTCTTCGATTGAATACGCCGTAAGGCTGTAGGTTCCGGGCAGGTCAACAACGGTCAGGCGATAACCGTTGACCGTGACTTGCCCCTCTTTTTTCTCAACAGTGACACCCGGCCAGTTTCCGATCTTCTGCCTGGTCCCGGTCAGGTTGCTGAAGATCGTACTCTTGCCTGAATTGGGGTTGCCCGCCAGGGCCACTGTCAGAGGTTTTTTGGCCATCGGTTATCGTTCCCCGTCTCGCACACCTTCAACATCCACATTAGCGGCTTCTTCCACCCGCAGAGAGACATGGTACCCCTTGAGGATCAGCTCCATCGGATCTTTCAAAGGCGCATACTTTTCTACACATACCTCGGTGCCCCGTAAAAAGCCCATCTCCAGCAAGCGCCTCCGAAAAGGCCCGCCGCCCCCGACCCGTACCACTGTGGCCGTTTGGCCTTCTCGTAATTCACTTAACCTCATGGGATAACGCTCCGGGTTCCGTTGGGTTTGACCAGGATCTTCTTCGCCAGTCCCCGCCCCATGGCCAACCGGGTGGCATTGACGGCAATCACGAGTTGTCCCTGCCCATTGTTGGTAATGACCTCAACCTCGTCGCCTTTTCGCAGTCCCAACGTCGCCAAACGAAGCTGTGCCCCCGATCCTCCCATGAATTCTTCAATGATACCTCGCTCGCCCTCATGAGCATGGGCGAGCGGTACCAACGGTACACGCTCTTTCAAACATTGCGCGCACAGGCCGTAGATCTCCATCCTGTGCTGCAACACATGAAACCCGTGGAGCGCGGCAATCTCCAACTGAAGATCCTCCATACGTTGGCTCTCGAACTCGACGATTCTGTTGCATTTTGTACAAATAAGATGATCATGGTGCACGCCGAGATGGCGATGTTCATATAAGGTGGGCTGCCCCTTGAATTCCTTTTTGGCCGTAAAACCGTAGCGACAAAGCAAGTTCAGTGTCTTTTTGACAAAGTCCGGATCGTAGTCGTGTCCTTCACGCTTCAAGGTGGCCATAAGGTCCTGAAAACTCAGGTGCCCTTCCATGCCCAGAAGGACTTTCAGCACCACCAACCGGCGCTCAATATCGTCGATTCCCTCTTTTTCAAAAAGACGGACGAACTGGCGTTTCTCTTGTTCATGCAATGGCTCCATGAGACCTGCCTCTTGTTGCATATGATTCTCATTAAGGTTAACATGGGGCGGGAGGATTGTCAAGCCAGCGTCATTTCTCGAACCCATCTTGCACAACGCAACGCGACCCATTGTGCGTAATCCAAGATGTGACAACCCGTATACTGATGACTGTTGATCCTCATCTTCCTGTGGTTGATTTGAGCTCCTGCGCCGGCTACGACGTTGGTGTCGGAAAGATACGCTCCCTCTTAATCTCTGCTGTAGCCGGGCACGGTCATGGTAGTGCAGCTGCCCGAGCCACACTGCCTGGACTGAACGGACGGCTTGTTCGCTTGCTTGCCCGAGCCCACGGTGTAGTTCGTTGTGCTGATCACACGCTCGAAATCTTCGGCCCCACAGTGGGGACACCGCATCTCAACATCGTCCTTTGCTCCAGTTACAAGGATCTCAAACAAATCATTGCATTTCAAACAACGAAATTCGTATAAGGGCATCTGCCTTACTCCTCTCATGAATTCTCGAATTTTTAATTCTACCAAAAGCCGATGCCTTTTACAATTTTCTAATAGACTTTTCTATAGACATCGAGACCTTTGCAAAACTCGTTGCTCTTGCTTACAAGGCGGTACTTTCCGCACTCAGCCGCCGGGCAGTCGGGTAGTTTTGCCGAAAGGCGATATGCCGATGAACTCCCACAGCTTTTCGCAAGGCTCGGTCTGGATCATATCGCCTTGAGGGAAGACCACCCGACTGCCCGGCAGGGGGTTGTGCCGGGCTTTCACATCTCTTATAGACATCCTGCAAAATATGGACCCGCCGTAGGCATTTGGGTACCCATCATGGATGCTTTCCTCTGCACGGCTATTGTGGCTTCCAAGACACCCTCATGCCTTGAGACTCCTGAAAGGTCTTCATGATCAGCTTCCCGGCGAAGTCGGGGTTCGATAGGTACCCAAGGCTGGTCTTTAAGAAGGACTCTTTCAGCCGCCTGAACTCTTCATCTTTTTCCTTTTCATCGACAAAATTGGATTTTTTTTCTCGAACGTAGGCAGTAGAGTCCCCCACGGCCCTTCGAACCGACTCAAAGGTCATCCGGGAATCGAGCATGCTTTCAAGATATGCCTTTCTCACAGGCACCTGCACCCGGGCAACGAAATACACCAGCCAGCGATCCCCGGCCACCCGCCTGGATCGATCGTAAAGCTCCAGGGTGAGTCCATTTTCGAGCCTGATCTTGTCCACCAGCTTTTCTTCCATTCCTAAAATCCCCCTCGAATCCCCCCTTTTTCAAAGGGGAAAACCTCCTCGCTCCTCGGCTCAGCCCGGCACCTTGAGGAAATATCTCCGGCCGGACCTAAGAAGGCCTTATTCTCTGCTATTTCCCTCGAAGCTCCCTTTTGAAAAAAGCGAGAGCTGAACATGCCCTCGTTCAGGTCTGCGCTGCTTTTGAAAAGGCTGTTCACAGGTCTTGAGTTTTTTCTCCACGTCTTCAACAAACGGGGAAATTCGTCGAGACGTTCTCTTTCCGCGCCACATCCGGTTGCTCACATGGGTCAGGAAGAGCGCTTCCTTGGCCCGTGTAAGGGCGACGTAAAAGAGCCTGCGTTCTTCTGCAAGGCGATGCTCGTCCCCTGCGGCCGCCGCATAGGGAATCAGGCCATCTTCACAACCGACCACAAAGACAACCGCAAATTCCAGCCCCTTGGAGGCATGCATGGTCATCAGTGTCACCCTTTCGGCCCTCGGATCGTAAAGATCCTGCCCTTGCTGCAAATGCACCCGGCTCAAGAATTCGATGTAATCTTCCCCGCACCCCTGCGCCACACTCCGCAGTACCTTAAGTCCCCGTTGGAAGCTTTCCTCTTCTTTAAACGCGTCGGCAAGACCGAAGTGTGCGGTCGCAAGGCGCACCTGGTCCGAGAGGGTCTTGCCTCGAATCGCGTTCCGGTAATGCTGAATCCAATCCCTGATATTTTCCAATATCAGGGTCTCGCGCTCAGGCAGGCCGGCATCCCCCGGACGCGTCAACATATCTAAAAGACGGTGCCCCTTTTTTCGGCACTGCTTTTTGAATACCCCAAGAAATCCAGCACACTTCCCCTTGGCCGAGAGGCTCACCAGCCGCTGGGCGTCAAGGTCGCCGGCCATGTTCCATCCGATCTTGAGGCAGGACATGAGTTCGGCAATACCGGTGGCGTCCTCCAGGGTCTCGTCACCGACTACCTGGAACGGAATGCCCGACGCCTTGAAGGCGTCCCTTAAGGGTTGAACCTGCTCCTTGGTCCGGTACAGCACCGCAAAGTCCCCAAAACTGCGCTCCCTTATCTGCTCCCCGGGGTCGATTCGGCCGCTGTCCACGGAAAAATGGCTGGTTC
>JAFDGP010000170.1 GCA_019309245.1 Deltaproteobacteria bacterium
CCCCGAGACCTTGACCGTACGGCGAATTAGGCCATTCATATCGATTCTCTCCGAGCCGATGATATGAGAGCGGCTCTTGTGCTTTATGAGATCTACAGTCTCGTTGGCAAGCCGTGAGAGTCTTCTGATCTGATCATTGGCGAAATCCACGTGGTAGGATAACGGCTGCCTGGAAGGCATGGTCATCATTTTCAGAGAGCAGAGAACCGCGCTCAGAAGTGACCCCATCTCGTGTGCAAGACAGGCAACAAGCTCCTCGACGAGTTCATTCTCATTGCGGATTCTCAGATTGTCGAGAAAGAGACCAACGTGGTGTGCAACGAGCCGCATAAGGGATAGATCCCTCCGCTCACGGAACAAACCGGGTTTCTTGCTGTCTGCGTATAGCACGCCGTGCAGGCTATCACTTACGAAAATTGGAGCGCAGATGACCGAGCCAAGTTGGAGATCACGAACGCTCGCACTGTCCAAGAAGCGGGGGTCTATCATTGCCGACTCGATAAGGAGCGGCTCTTGGGATTTTGCCACATGCCTTAGAATCTTTGATGAAACACTAAGGTGCTGCTCCGGGGCGCCTGCGAAGTTGGCCGACGCCTCGAACTGAATCATACCGCGCCGATTAAGCCCAATGATCAGGCCACGGTCAGCCCGGGTCGTCAAGACCATGGTCCGGACGACTGATTGAAGGGCCGCCTCTACATTGTCTGAGGCTCGCACCTTATCAAAGGCCTCGAGGATCTGACTGATTTCATCCGAATACGTAGTTCTATGAGACATCTCTTCTCGCAAAGCTGTTATTCTATCAAGATGTTTGGTCGCCCCGGCCTCATCGAACGCGCTTTCGAGCCCTGATAGAAGTTGCTCAGCCTGAGTCATCCTCCCTCCCTTCAGGCACAGCTCTGCCCATTGGAGTTTCGTGAGTGCCTCCTCGAAGGATGCTCCGCTTGATTCAAATGAGGATGCCACCTTTCTGAACATCCGTTCTGCCTTTTTGCGCTGACCACTAGAGGCGTAGCGATGCGCTCTCAACCGGTCGAGATAGCAAAGCTCGAGCTGATCACCGACGCGTTTAGCGTATTCTCGGCACTTTCGAGCATAATAGCTGAAGCGCCGCGAAGATCCTTGTTTGAGGGACGTGCCTGCCATTCTCCGGTATGCTTCTGGGATGAGGTCAACGTAGTTGCCCTTACGCGCGCGTTGAAGCACTTTTCGCAAGAGCGATTCGGAGCGCTTGCATTCTCCCTTGTTCAGAAGTAGTTCTCCTATGTTGCCCTCGATCAGGAGCACGTGGCGGTCATAATGCTGTTTTCGAGCAATTCGTTGGGCCTTCTGCAGCAGCTCTCTAGCTTCCTCATTCATCCCCTGGTCTCTCAGCAATGCACCGAGATTGTTCAGCGCGACAACGTATCCTTCTAAGTCACCAACCTCAATCATCGCGTCGAGGTTTTTCCTGAAATGCTCTTCCGCCAGACGGAGCTTCCCGAGCTGGTATTCGGCCACCGCCAGGTTCCCTATCGCCTTGCCGTTGAGTGCAGGATTCTGATGGCGTTCCGCAAGGTCTAGGGCCCGTTGATAATAAGAGACCGCATCGGCCCACCTCCCCAGAAGCCACGAGGCTCCGGCAGCACCCGTGACACCTTGGAATTCTGCATCTGTGGACAGCGAGTCTCTGCGGGCTTCAGAAAGCGCCCGGCTGAAGAACTTCAAGCTCTCCTGCGGCTTGCCTCGATAAAAGCTGAGCCATCCGAACGTATTAAGTGCCTCTGTTGCCTGTTCGGGAAACGACTCCGCATCTGCGTGCTTGAGAAGCTCCTCAGTCGTCTTCTCGCTCTCGTCGTAACGATGGGCCAGCATCTGTGCCCAGCCCAACAGGCTCTGCAACTCCATCCATTGCCTCACGTGCTCGGGATTGTGGGAGAATGGGCCAAGCAATGACGACGCTCGGTGGTAGTGGTCAATCGCAGCGTCATATTCGCCCAAGTCCTCACATCGCGGACCCGCCTGTCTGTGCAATTGAACAGCTAGAAGCACCTTGGCGTCGGAGTCGCGTAGCTCTGACTCTCCCAGTTGAGAAAGCCCCTCTTGGCAATGATCCAGAGCGGCACTCGTGTCACCCTTGGACCTCATTATCCTGGTAATTGATAGATGAAGCTGAGCTACTCGCAGAGCATCCGGGCCCTGTAGAGACTCGGAAATCGTCAGAGCTCGCGTTAACAGTTGTATGCTGAGCCAAGACTCTCCGGCAGACTCCTGTCGCTTGCTTTCTGAGATTGCAGCCTCTAACGCTTCATCTGAACGCCCCGCACGGCTAAGGTGCTCGACCAGCCGAACTGGATCAAATGGTTGGCTCTTTGACCGACACGAAAGGAGCACCTCAGCAGCTTTGCTGCTCAGTTGGGCCACAACATCGTGATCGGCCTTTTCAACGAGACGAACTGGAAGTGTAGGGTCTAGAAAACGGAGAAAGGCCCGGCTGCGGACCGTTTCCCAGACCAGAATACCCATGCTCTCAAGCCGAAGGATATGCTCTGCAAACTCGTCTTGGGCGAGGCCAGTAGTTCGCCGCGCTATTGAGGCGGGTCCTCTGGGGCCGCTGATAGCGGCGGCGAGTAGAACGGTCCGGAGCCCCGCTGGCAGGCTTCCAAGCTTGAGTGCCGAACGCCGCCTCCGCTTCTTTATTTGGCCCGCGCCGTCGGAGGTCACCGACCACTGCCCCAGACGATGGTTCAGACGATCTTCTAGTGCAAGTGCGTTCAACAACTTTACACACGCTCCGACGTTCCCGCCGGTGCGGGCGATTAAGAACTCAGCTACATCTGCCGTGTTGTCAGTAGAACCGAGCATCGAATCACACAGTCTAAGCACTTCCTATAGCTCGAGGCTATCGAGCTAGAGCCGGACGAAGCCTCCTTCGTCGTCCAAAGCGTCAAGGTGAGGAGCGATATCAGATCCCTTGGGATATGCTCTGACGGGCATGGATGAGACAATCAAATACCCGTCCCTAGCTGCTCTATGAGCAAGGACAGCCCACAGCTTGGCGTCGTTAGTCTCGAGCTTGTGTATATCGTCTATCAGAAGCACCACCGGACGCTGCCCGGACAGCTTCTGTACCTCATGAACGAGCATTTCACAACAGATCTGACCCTTCTTATTGGGCTTTCTAAGAGCCACGGCGCTTTTGAGGGTAGAAGACAGTAATGGCCCCCGTGTAGAACCTGGATGGTCAGTAGTCGCGATAACTCTTGCGCCTGAAAGCTGGGCGTGATATCTTACCTCCTCAAGAAGGCGGGTCTTCCCGCTCTTCCTTGGCCCTTGTATTAGTATGCATCCTCCTTTGCTCTTCTCACGATCATCTATTCTCCGGGTGATCGCCTCTAGCTGCCTTTCTCTTCCAATCAAATCAGGACGAAGAAGATGGCGTTGAACGGGTGGGGGTGAGGGCAGGTCTGTGTCAAGATCGCTTTTCGCAGCCATCGTGTTAAGAAGGGTGAGGCAGGATGGGAACCGGTCCCGCGGGTCGGGGGCAGTCATCCGCGCAATACAGTCCCTATAGTGCTTCGGGGTGCTTGCTAGGGATTCCCTTATCGTGTCATTTGAAGCCTTTGCCGACAGAATGGATGAGAAGCTCAAGCCCTTGAATGGAAGCTTGCCTGCTAATACTTCTAGCAGCGTCATGCCCAGTGAATAGATGTCAGCCCGCGCGTCGACCTCCCGCCCCGCTAGCATCTCCGGAGCCGCATATAGCGGCGTACCGCGCACGGCGGTCTCAGATCTAGACGATAGGTCGATACTCAGGCCAAAATCCATCAAAACAGGCTCATGCTTGCCCCGCTTTGAGACTACTAGCATGACGTTATCAGGCTTGACATCGCAATGCAGACATCCCTTCACGTGAACCGCCCACAATGCACGGCACAGACCCTCGAATACATCTTCAAACCGCTTTCCTCGAAGCTTGCCAGCGAATTCTGAGAGCACCTTGCCAGGCACAATCTCCATTGTGTAATATCGAATCAGTTCAGGGCTTTGCCCGAAATCCAGAACGCGGACCACGTTTGGATGGTCAATGTTGGCCATTGCCCTGAACTCGCTACGGAAAAAGCGGTCAGCCAAGACATCGTGCCCGGCCCGATCTTTTAAGAGTTTGACGGCAACTTCACTTGAACGGACCCTATCGAAGGCGCGCACAACCTCGCTCCATGAGCCCTGGCCTAGAAAGCCAAGGAACTCATATCTGTTGTCGAATGATTTTCGAGCAAGGCCTTCCCAGACGGTCATGAGCTAGGCCCTGAATCAGCGTCTTCTCGCGCTTTTCGTCCACGGAATTCCTCCGCGTGTATTCCGTGCTTTTTCATGAGAATCGAGAAGTTTTTCCGGTGCAATCCCGCAAGGTCCGCCGCCAACGTGATAACTCCGTTGGCCCTATCGAGCATTTCCTGAACGAGTCGCTTTTCAGTCCTGTCAATCGCTTCCTTTTTCACGTCTGCGAATATTCCTCTCGATCCTGAGATCCTTCGAACTGGAAGCTCAATATTGGGAGGTTCTACTACCTTGCCGCGCGTCAGGATGATTGCCTGACGAACCTTGTTCTCAAGCTCCCGGACGTTTCCCGGCCAGTCATAGCCAATTAGCTTCCTAATAGTTTCAGGAGAGAAGGTCTTGCGTTCTTCGCGGAGACCACCGCCATGAAGCTCGGCGAAGTGCTTCACGAGCAATGGGATGTCCTCCTTGCGCTCTCTCAACGGCGGCAGAACTATAGGAAACACATCGAGCCTGTAGAACAGGTCCTCTCGAAAGAGATTCCTCTCAATGGCCCGCTCCACATCAAGATTAGTCGCGGCGACCACGCGAACGCTCAAGATGTGCATCTTAGTGCTGCCCAACGGCCTGACTTCCCCTGACTCAAGGAATCTCAGCAGCTTCACCTGTGATGCCGCATCGACCTCACCAATCTCATCAAGGAACAGCGTGCCCTGTTCTGCCGACTCTATCAGCCCTTTCTGATCTCTGTCCGCGCCCGTGTAGGCGCCCTTTCTGTGACCGAACAGTTGTCCCTCAAGAAGTGCGTGAGGGATCGCTGCGCAGGCTACTGTAACGAAAGGGTGCTTGGCTCGGCAACCGCTGTTGTGTATGGCTTTTGCCACCAGCTCCTTCCCCGTTCCCGTCTCTCCCCTGATCAGAACGGTAACGTCTGAATCCGAAGCCATTGCGATCTTGTCCATGACCAGCCGCATTACAGCAGAGGCGCCGACTATGGCTTGCCCTGTCACGGACCGCTTGAGCTGCGCGCGGAGCGACATTACCTCCGCTTGCATCATTGACTGATGACGGGCCTTCTCGATACGGAAAACCAACTCGTCAGGATCAATAGGCTTACGTAGGTAGTCAGTGCATCCCATCTTCATTGCCAGAGCGGCCTCGTGGGCGGAACCGTATCCGGTTATGATGATCATGGGGACAGCCGGATCGACCTTTCGTATCGCCTCGTAGATTGAAAGGCCTTCAGTTCCTGGCATTGTCAGATCTGTTATGACCAACGCGTAGTTCCCAGCCTCGAGCTTTCCCAATGCCTCTTTGGGTGATTGGGCTGGGTCCACTCCGTAACCCATCACTTCAAGTGTCTCTTTCAGCTTCTGAAGAAGATGGATATCATCGTCTATAAGAAGAAGACGCTCATCGACTTCTTCAGGCAAGACAGAGTCCCTCGTGATACGCTGCTCTTAGAATACTACTCACTATCTTCATGGTAAGAGTTACCTTCATTAAGTGTGTAAATAGAAGTTAAGCAGCTTGATGTTGTTTGTCAACGTGTTTTTCTCT
>JAFDGP010000171.1 GCA_019309245.1 Deltaproteobacteria bacterium
ATATCAGCAACAAGCCGTCGCACGAATTCCACATGTTCCACGTTTTTCTGAAGTAAAAAACGCATGTGCAGGCTGAACCCGATCCGGTTGGCATATTTCTCAAAAAAAAGGACCCTGTGAGCGTCTGATGCATCGCAGGGGTAGACTTCCAACACCCCGATCACATCGCCCACGGGCCTGAAAGGAAGCTGGGAAACCAACTGTTTTTTTCCCCGAATTGGTAAAATCAGGCTCTCGCCTGCGCAATACGGCCGTTGAGCCATGTCAACATCGCCCGGGCATTCCCATGTCAAGGCATGTGATCCGTCTTCAGTGCTGGCCACAAGGCTCAGCCCGCCACGCCTGGGATCCACGACATAAAGCCGCGCTTCCAAACCGAAAAAGCTCTTCGGGATGCCCACTGAGACCTGATAGACATCCTGAATATCATCAAACTCCTGGGCCAGATCAAAATAGGTTTTCAAGGCATTGCTTTCCACGCGACTAAAGCCGTACGTGGTGTAATCCGCCTTTTTCTTTTCCAGCCTCGTGAGGACCCGCTCTGAAACAGCCATAACCCTTCATAGTCTATCCGGTCAAGGGATGTCAATTGTCCCGGTGCCACCCGGATCCACCGGTTGCCTTCACGTTCCCCATTCCGAGACCTTTGCAAAATTCGTTGCTCTCACTTACGGGGCAACATTTTGCGCGCTCGACCGCCCGGCAGTCAGGTCGTTTTGCCGAAAGGCGATATGCCGATGAACTGGCACGGCCCGCCTCAGGCGGGCTCGGCCGGGATCATATCGCCTTGAGGAAAAACGACCTGACTGCCGGCAGGAGGTTGTGCAAAGCTCTCATTCCCACAGCTCCTTGGACTTCACATTATCCCAATTTCGTGTCCAAGAAAACTCTAGGACGGGGGACGCCCACCAACAAAGCAGACCCGGTAAAATCGGCATCCCCGAAGGGCGAAAGCACGAAATAAAAGAGACTGAGGTTTTCATGTTTTGCGGCTTGACGCCTTGAGAACAGTACGTTCTTTCGTGCTTTCGTGATAAATCTTTTTTGGTTCCGGCTCGTCCGGGTTATGAATTAAGACTTTTACTTGCAGAGTTTCTCAAAGGGATAAATGGCACAGCCCGGTAGCGTGCCGGTGAGCGCTTCCATTTTTTATCCTTTACAACAACGGACGGTTCCATTATTTCCCATTGGACAGTCGGTCACAAGCGCGTCGGATCCAGCTCCGCCGCAAGTCCCTTTTTCGTGAGACCATCCGCAAATCTTTGAGCCAAAAAATCCGAAACAGGGTCTCGAAAGATGCCCCCGTAGAGCGACGCATTTTTCAACAACCCGCCACCCAGGGAGGAACGCCGTGCAGCGCACAGAAGAGTTGAACATTGCAAGCCAAGAGGATCAGATCTGTATCAACACCATCCGTATGCTGGCCGTAGATGCCGTGGAAAAGGCCCGATCCGGTCACCCCGGAATGCCCATGGAAGCGGCCGATATCGGCTATGTGCTGTGGACCCGGTTTCTGAGGCATAATCCGGCCAACCCTGATTGGCCGAACCGGGACCGATTCGTCCTGTCTGCCGGCCATGGCTCCATGCTGCTCTACGCCCTGCTACATCTAACCGGATACGATGTCTCCCTGGAAGACATCCGGGCGTTTCGCCAGTGGCAAAGCAAGACCCCCGGCCACCCGGAATATGGACAGACCCCAGGTGTAGAGACCACCACCGGCCCGCTGGGCCAAGGATTTTCAAACGGGGTGGGCATGGCCATGGCCCAGGTGTATCTGGCGGATTATTTCAATCGCCCCGGGTTCGCCGTCGTGGACCATTATATTTATGCTATTGTCAGCGACGGCGACATGATGGAAGGCATCGCCTCGGAAGCGGCTTCTTTGGCGGGTCACCTCGGGCTCGGCCGTCTGATCTATGTTTATCTGGACAACCACATCACCATTGAGGGCGGTACAAACCTCACCTTCACCGAAGACGTGGGCAAACGTTTCAACGCCTACGGATGGCATGTGCAAAAAGTGGACGGTTACGACCTCCAACAGATCGCCACCGCCTTACAAGAGGCGAAAGACGCCACCGAACGTCCATCGCTTATCATCGCCCGCACCCATATCGGTTATGGCAGCCCGAACAAACAAGACACGGCCTCGGCCCACGGGGAGCCCCTGGGCGAAGAGGAGGCAAAACAGGTTCGAAAACAGCTGGGTTGGCCTGAAGAGCCCTTTGTCGTCCCTGAAACCGCACGGTCATGCTTTCGGGCCGCCCTGGAAGAAGGGCGCCGGTGGGAGCAGGACTGGAACACCCTGTTTACCGAATATGCCCGACAGTATCCGGCTCTGGCCGAAGACTGGAAGGCCTTTCACACCGGCAAATGGCCGGAAGGCTGGCAGCAGGCCGTTCCCATGTTCAACCCTGATGATGGTCCGATTGCCACCAGGGCGGCCTCGGGAAAGGTCCTCGAGGCCGTGGCTCCAAAATTGCCGGCAGTGCTGGGGGGCTCCGCAGACCTGGCGCCTTCCACCAAGACCTTTATCAAGGAACTCGGCGTGCTCAAAAAAGACCGCTGCGGCCGGAATATCCACTTCGGCATCCGGGAACACGCCATGGGCGGCATCCTGAACGGCATGGCATTGAGCCGGGCCCTGGTGCCCTATGGGGCGACCTTTCTGGTTTTCTCAGACTACATGCGGCCTTCAATACGTCTGGCGGCGCTGATGAAGCTCCGTGTGATCTATGTCTTTACCCATGACTCCATCGCCGTCGGCGAGGACGGTCCCACACACCAGCCCATCGAACACGTGGCCTCGCTTCGGGCCATTCCCAACCTGGTTGTGTTGCGCCCGGCCGATGCCAACGAGACCGCCCAGGCATGGAAGCTCGCCTTGACCCGCAAGCACGGCCCCACGGCGCTGGTGCTGACCAGACAAAAACTGCCCGTCATCGACACCACCCGCTACGCCCCCGCGGAGGGGCTCCTCCGCGGGGCCTACGTACTGGCCGGCGGGGATCATCCCGCACCACAACTCCTTTTAATCGCAACCGGATCAGAGGTGCACCTGGCCCTGGGAGCCTACGAACACCTGACGCAGGAAGGGATTGCCGCCAGGGTAGTCAGCATGCCGAGCTGGGAGGTCTTTGAGGCCCAGGATGACGCCTATCGCAACCAGGTCCTGCCTCCCGATCTGAAGGCACGGATCGCCATCGAGGCAGGCGTGCCCATGGGCTGGGAGCGATACGTGGGACAAACCGGCCGGATCATCGCGATCGACCACTTCGGCGCCTCGGCTCCGGGGGGCGTCCTGACGAAAGCCTTTGGGTTTACGGTCGAGGCGGTCACCGCCGCCGCTAAACAAATCCTCGGCCGCTGAACTTCACGGCGCTTTTCTCAACGCACGTCCGGCACTCGGGTCTTAGAGGGGTTATAGGTCTTCTGGTCGCAGCATCACCAGATCACCGCTGAGCACACGATGCACCCGACCGTAGCCGTCTGTAACCAAGAGCGTGCCGTCCCGATCAACATCCAGGACCCGGCCGATGATGACTCGCCCGACCAACACCACCCGAACCTGTTGCCCAATGACATCCGTCAGCTCTTTCCACCGGCTCAAAATGCCGTCAAAGCCGCCCGCAATAAATTGTTGATAGACCTTTTCAAACGCCTCCAGAAAGGCTCTGACCACCGCAACCCTCGAATACCGTCGACCTGATTCAATAGACATCGAAGTCGCTCGGTCCCGTAGCTCTTCAGGGAACCGAGACTCCGGGGTATTGACGTTGACCCCCACGCCGATAACCACATAATCGATCGTGTCCATTTCCGTGGCGATCTCGGTCAGAATGCCGCAAAGCTTTTTTCGCCTCACCAGGATATCGTTCGGCCATTTGATCCTGACAGGCAGGCCCGCAAGCCGCTCAAGCGCGTCCGCCGCCGCCACGGCGGTCATGAGTGTGATCCCGGCCGCCTCCGTAGCCGCGATGCATGGTCTCAGGATCAAGGAAAGATAGATACCGTCGCCTTCAGGGGAGAACCACTTCCTCGTGCGTCTGCCTCTTCCGAGCGTCTGGCGTTCCGCCACCACCAGCGTCCCCTCACAAGCCCCTTCAGAGGCCAGGGCTTTTGCCCGGAGGTTGGTAGAGTCGACCGCATCGAAATAATGGATCTGCTGCTTTCCGAATACCCTCGTATCAAGCCCTGCGACGATCTCCCGCGGCAGCAGGCGCTCTGTAGTGCCCCTGAAAAGGTATCCTTTCCTGGTCGAGGATGCGATGTCGTACCCCTGTTTACGCAGCCCCTTGACCTGCTTGCAGATGGCTGCGCGGCTGACCCCGAGATCCTTTGTCAGGGACTCGCCTGATATCCATCGCCCCGGATCTCCCCTGAGCAAAGCAATCAGTTTTTCCCGTGTGTCCATTTGACAGCTCCAGACTTTCCCGATGCTCGTTCGGGTTAGAAATCGACAAATAACACAAGTGCCGGCCATGATCAAAGCTCCCGTGGCCGGACAACCTACCAAAAAAGATCCTCTCCCCCTGGACACAGCCTTGGAGTCATGCTATACGAGACAGCGTTCATCCTGACCGGTGTTTCCCGCCAGAAACCAGGGTTCAAAATTTTTGAATTTGCGTGCAGCCCACGCACCGGTCTTTCCATTTCCCTTGAGCAGGACTCAAAAAGGAGGAAACCATGATCGGATTGCTCTTTGTCGACGACGAAGAAGGGGTACGACGCTCTGTTGTGCGGGCACTCAAGAAGGAGCCCTATAGGATCCTTACGGCCCCCGACGGCAAGCAAGCCATTGTCGCCGCAAAACGCCACCTGTCTCACATCGGGGTGGTGGTCTCAGACTACAAGATGCCCGGTCTTAACGGACTTGAAACACTTCGCATCATCGCCGCAATCAATCCGGAAATCACGCGCATCCTGCTCACCGGCTATGCCACCATGAACGCGGCCATCCGCGCCACAAACGAGGGTCTTGATGGCTTTCTGACCAAGCCGTTCGACAACATTGTTCTCAGAACACGAATTCGCGAGATTCTGATCAGAAAACGACTGAAACAGTTTATTCCGCCGCAGGTCTATGAGCAGATTCGAAACGATCCGGCGGTCATGATGCCGGCAAGAAAACGGGTCACGGTTTTGTTCTGCGACATCCGCGGGTTTACCGCCATGTCAAAAAGCACATCCCCGGAAAAAATCGCCGCCCTGCTCAATGAGGACTACTTTGCACCATTTGGGGAAATCGCCTACCGCCATAACGGCACCGTGGACAAGCACATGGGAGACTGCATCATGATCGTCTACGGCGCCCCTGTGCCTCACGACAATGATCCGGAAAACGCCGTCCGCTCGGCGATCGAGATGCAGAAAACCGCCCGGGCCGCCAATGAAAAGCTCGCCGGAAGAAACGGGCTACGACTGCATATCGGGATCGGGATCTGCACCGGAGAGGTCGTGACCGGGGTATTCGGATCGCTGAGAAAACGTGAATTTACAGCCCTGGGCATGCCGGTCAATATTGCCGCACGCTTGGAAAAGATAGCGGGGCCGGGAGAAATCCTGGTTAGCGAAAACACGTATCTGGAGGCCAGGGGCTTTCCAGCTGAAAGGCTGGTCCCGGACGTGCGGGTCAAGGGGATCAAGGGCCCTTTGCGAGTTTACCGGATCGCAACATGATGTCAATCAGCGACCACCACCCAAATCCACCGCCCAAAAAACGAAGATCGGACTCTTATGGCATGATTGCAGCGTGTTGAACAAAAACGCTGGTTGAAACCCTTCACTTGGCTTCAGCGTGGGCAGATCCATT
>JAFDGP010000172.1 GCA_019309245.1 Deltaproteobacteria bacterium
CCATGCACAACAGCGGCAGTCTCATTACCGCAAGACTGGCGGCGGAACAGGGCCGGGATGTCTTTGCGGTACCCGGCAGCATCACCTCATTCAAGAGCATGGGCACCCACGGCCTGATCAAAGAGGGCGCCAAGCTCGTTGAACATGCGGCGGATATTATTGAAGAACTCAACCCGGCAATCCGACACTCGGACCCGGTTGACGTCTCCATGCCAACGGTAGACGTGGATCCGATGGAAAAACAGGTCCTTGATCAATTGACCGCTTATCCTGTACATATCGATCATCTGGTCCGCCAGCTGTCATTACCGGCCGGCGAATTGTCGGGTGTTTTGCTCCATCTTGAACTCAAAGGCCTGGTCATCCAAACGCCGGGCAACCGTTTTGCAAGAAATGATCACATGGTAGAAAGGACATCCCTTGAGTAAGTCACTTGTTATCGTTGAATCACCGACCAAGACCCGAACTCTCAAGAAATACCTTGGACCGGATTTTGATGTGGCAGCCACCATTGGACACATCAAAGACCTTCCGGCCAAGGAGCTGGGTATCTCGATTGAAGAGGGATTCAAACCCACTTACGACATCATCCATGGCAAGGAAAAGGTGGTGCGCGCGCTCAAGAAGGCCGCAGCAAACCGCCAGGATATCTACCTGGCCTCCGATCCGGACCGTGAAGGGGAAGCCATCGCATGGCACACGGCCGAGGTTCTGAAAAAAAAGGGCCGTAGATTTCACCGGGTCTTGTTTCACGAGCTTACAGAAAACGCCATCCGCACCGCGATGGCGTCTCCCCAGGATCTGGATCCCAACAAGTTTGAATCGCAACAGGCCAGACGCATTCTGGATCGCCTGGTCGGGTACCAAATCTCGCCGGTTCTGTGGAAAAAGGTGAAGCGGGGTTTGAGTGCAGGCCGCGTCCAGTCTGTGGCTGTACGCATCATCTGTGAGCGCGAACGAGAAATCCAGGCCTTTAAGCCGGAAGAATATTGGAGCATCACGGCGACCCTGGAAGGAGAGGTTCCACCGCCCTTTTCCGCCAAGCTGGCCAAAAAGGATGGAAAGAAGTTCCGCATCCCTGACCAGAAAATCGCGGATGCGGTCCTGGCAGACCTAAACAGAGCGGATTTTATTGTTGAAAAAGTCGTTAAACGCACCCAGCATAGAAAGCCGCTCGCCCCTTTTACAACCAGCAAACTCCAACAGGAGGCTATTCGGAAGCTCGGCTTTTCGGCCAGAAAAACCATGACGGTTGCTCAACAGCTTTATGAGGGACTCGATATCGGCCCCGGTGAACCCGTAGGCCTGATTACGTATATGCGAACCGATTCCACGCGGATCGCTCAAGAAGCCGTTGATGAAGCCCGCAGGCTCATCCACGAACAATTCGGCCCGGCCTATGTTCCTCCGAGACCCAATGCGTTCAGAAACAAGAAAAAGGTCCAGGACGCCCATGAAGCTATTCGGCCCACCTCTGTGTTCCGGCATCCAAAAGATCTCGACCATTATCTAAGCAAGGACCAGTCAGCCCTGTATGACTTGATATGGAAGCGCTTTGTGGCATGCCAGATGAAGCCGGCTGTTTTTGACCAAACCTCCATCACCATTGCCGCCGGCCCTTATGCTCTTCAGGCGTCCGGATCCGTGATGCGCTTTGCCGGATTCATGGCGCTCTACATCTCGTCCAATGAAGACACGAACGGGGCATCTCCGGGCAAGCAGGCCTTGCCGCCCTTAACGGAAGGCATGCCTCTTCAGTGTCACAAGCTGGACCCCAAACAGCATTTCACCCAGCCGCCTCCCAGGTTCTCCGAGGCCTCGCTGGTTAAGGAACTGGAGGAAAACGGTATCGGCAGACCCAGCACCTATGCGACGATCCTGTCCACGATTCGAGAAAAGGGCTATGTTCAACTCGAAAAAGGTTATTTTAAGCCCACGGAATTGGGACTCATCGTCAATGACCTGTTGATCAAAGGATTTCCCGACATCGTTAATGTCGACTTTACCGCTCGACTGGAAGACAGCCTTGACAATATCGAAGAAGGCAAGATGGATTCGAAGACCGTGCTTGAACGGTTTTACCGGGCATTCAAGAAAAATCTGGATCGTGCGGAACAACACATGGAAAGCGTCAAGGGCGAAGGGCTTTCCGTCGGTCTGGAATGTCCCAAATGCCATCGCCCGCTAAAGGTCAAGATCGGGAAAAACGGGCCTTTTCTGGCCTGTTCGGGCTACCCGTCGTGTACCTTTACGCAAAACTACACCCGCGACGAAAAAGGGCGCATCGTACCCACCCCCACACAGCAGGACATCGACAGCGGCCAGACGTGTGACAAGTGCGGCAGTCCCATGGTTCAAAAACAGGGACCTTTCGGGCCCTTTCTGGCGTGCTCGGCCTACCCGTCATGCAAGAATACCCGATCATTGAACGGCACAGCCGCGCCCGAGCCGACCGGGGTGAAATGCCCTGAAACAGGATGTACGGGAGAGCTGGTACGCCGGCGCACCAAACGAGGCAAGCCCTTTTATGGGTGCAGCCGTTATCCAAGCTGTACCTTTGCGATCTGGGATAAACCCGTGGACAGGTCGTGCCCGAAGTGCGGAGCGTCTTTTCTGGTGGTTCGGACTTCGAAAAAACAGGGCACCGTTCTGAAATGCCTCCAAAAATCCTGTATGTTTCGAGAAGCGCTGCCAGATGATGAGGACAGTGTAACATGAACATCAGGATTCTTCTTGCCGATGATCACGTGATCGTACAGCAGGGTCTACGCTCGCTGCTTCAAAAGGAATCCGACATGGAGGTGGTCGCAGAGGCCTCCGACGGTCGAACCGCGGTACGGCTGGCCGAAGAAATCACCCCCGACGTGGTCCTCATGGATATCGGTATGAACCATCTGAATGGCATCGATGCGACCCGCCGGATCACCGACCGCAATCCCGACGTCAAGGTCATCGCACTGTCCATGTATGCGGATGAACCCTTTGTTTCCGGCATGCTCATGGCCGGTGCATCGGGTTATGTCTTGAAACATTGCGCGGTTGAAGAACTCATCCAAGCGGTTCGGGCGGTCACGACCGGTCAGACGTTTTTGAGCCCCTCCGTGGCACATGTGGTAACTTCCCAATTCGTGCGGTCCGGACCAAAGGCCCGCGGATTCGGCCCATGCTCCCTGACCGCCAGGGAACGTGAAGTATTGCAACTGCTCTCCGAAGGCCGTTCCTCTAAACAGATCGCCGCAACCCTGCATCTGAGCATCAGGACCGTGGAGGGTCACCGATATAGAATCATGGACAAACTCAAGATCCACAACCTGCCGGGATTGACGAAGTTCGCAATCCGAAACGGCCTCACGCCGGTATTCGAGTAGGATTCACCCATCCCAGGCCCTTTGTTCCCTGAACGACGACCCTCCATGCGAACCAGTAGCCGGCAAAGTACAGGCGTGCATGATGTTTCGATCTTTCGATCACACGAACAATATGTTGACATTTTATTACTTTTTTCCTATAGTTAAAACAATTTGAATCAAGTTTCTTAAGAGGGCCGAAACCGAGCGAGGTTCTATATGCCGATCGATTTTAAAGGTCGATGTGTTGCTTGCTTCGAAAGTCGCCGCAATCAGGATATCGAACACCTGATCACCGAGGCCGGCGGCGTCCCGTTGATGGCCCCGGCCATGCGGGAAGTGCCTCTAGAACATCACACTGCGGCCTTTGAGTTCGCCCGACGCCTCATGGACGGCCGGATCGATGTGGTGGTTATGATGACCGGTGTAGGGGTCCGACTCCTGTTTAAGGTCCTGGCTTCCGAATATACGGCCAAAATGCTTGTGACCGGATTGCAGTCCATCCAGACTGTTGCCATGGGGACCAAACCTCTGGTTGCACTGCGGGAATTCGGTCTTTCTCCGAACCTAATTATCCCCGAGCCCCACACATGGAATGATTTGCTCGCCACGCTTGACCGCAAACTCTGTGTCCAGGGCAAATGCGTGGCTGTCCAGGAGTACGGCCAGTCAAACCCGGACCTCATCAAGGGTCTTGAGGAGCGTGGCGCTCAGGTTGTCCGGGTGCCGCTTTATCGATGGGATTTGCCCGAAGACCTCAAGCCTATGCGCCGGGTCATTGATGCGATCATTTCTGGAACTCCCACAGAAGTGGACTTTGCATTGTTTACCAGTGGTGTCCAGGTGCGGCATGTTTTTCAGGTTGCGCAAATGGACGGAACCGCCGATAGGCTCCGGCGGGCCTTTCGAGGGATTTGTATCGGCTCGGTGGGTCCTATCGCTACCCGTGCCATCCGGCACGAAGGCCTGAGCGTGGATTTTGAACCCGACAGGACCAACATGATTCAGCTGGTGCGCGAGATGGCCCGCCGGGGCCACGACCTGCTCCTGAAAAAGCGAGCGGCCCTTGCCAACGGCGTGAACACCAACGAGTGGACACGTATCGACATGATCTGGCAAAAAGACGGCAATGGGCGGCAGCCCGCGCGTGATTCCGTCTTTCTCAAGGCGTGCCGACGGGAAAAAACCCCTTATACGCCCGTGTGGGTGATGCGACAGGCGGGACGCTATCAGCGCGAGTATTTGAAAGTCCGAAAGAAGGTCCCGATGCTCACGCTTTGCAAGACCCCTGAGCTTGCGGCCGAGGTCACCCTGATGGCGGTGGACCGCCTGGGCGTGGATGCAGCCATCATCTTTGCCGATATCCTTCTCGTCACAGAACCCATGGGCCTGCACCTTGAATTCGTAAAGGGTGAAGGCCCGGTCATCTATAACCCGGTGCGCACCGGCCGGGATGTAGAAAACCTGGTCCATCCCGACAACAGTGCTTTTGACTATGTCTTTGATGCAATCAGGATTACCCGGCGGGCCCTTCGTCCCGACATCGCTTTAATCGGATTCTCCGGGGCCCCTTTCACCATCGCGTCATACATGATCGAGGGGGGTAAATCTTCTCATTATGTCAAGACCAAGAGCATGATGTACCAGGATGAAGCCGCATGGCACGCCCTGATGGAACGCCTGACCAGGATCTTGATCGCATATCTCAACGGACAGATCCGGGCCGGGGCCGATGCCGTCCAAATCTTTGACAGTTGGGTGGGTGCACTTTCGCCGGATGACTACCGCCGTTATGTCATGCCCCATGTCAAACGCCTGATTGCCGGCATCGACAGGCCCGCACCAGTAATCAACTTTAGCACGGGCAATCCCATGTTGCTGCCGTTGATGAAACAGGCCGGCGGGGATGTCATCGGCATCGACTGGCGCTGCGACCTGGCACGGGCATGGTCGATCCTGGGCAACGATGTGGCCGTGATGGGAAACATGGACCCGGTGGTTCTGTACGCCGGTCCCGAAGAAATACGGACTCACGTGCAACAAATTCTGGACAAGGCCGATGGCCGTCCCGGTCATATCTTCAATCTGGGGCACGGAATTCTTCCGGATATGCCACCGGAGAATGTTGCGGAGATGGTGGACGCCGTACACGAACTGTCCGCACGGGGATAACCATGGTGGAGCACCCATTCGATTTTGATGCCGTCCTGGTGGTCGCCTTTGGGGGACCTGAAAGGCCGGAAGACGTACGGCCATTTCTCACCCGTGTGACGCGGGGTCGTGTTCCGCAACAGCGGCTCGAAGCAGTGGCACGACATTATGACCTGTTCGGGGGAAAATCGCCGGTCAATGAGATCACCCGCGTCCAGGCCCACGCCCTGAAGAAGGTCCTGTTCCACAGGGGAATCTCCGTTCCTGTCTATGTGGGCATGCGTAACTGGCATCCCCTGC
>JAFDGP010000173.1 GCA_019309245.1 Deltaproteobacteria bacterium
GGCATGTGGCCGAAGGATGTTCCCACCGGGTCATGGATTGATTGCCTGGAGGCCATCGAAAAGCGGGTCGTTTCATTGAAAAGGATGTTGAATGATAGGTTACAGGAAAACCAATTTAAGGAAAAGCTGCTGAATCATGAGCTGCGAAACAAGTTTGATGACATATGGCGTTATGCCGGAAACGCCTTGAAAGACTTAGATCGACAGTAGCTCTCGGCAAAGTTTCCGCTTTTCCACACGAGAGCGCTTACCGCGTGAATCATACGCGGGTGATACACGATCCGCTTGGAATTCAGATCCGCCCTGAGGCGTAACCGCGGGCCAGCCCTACAGAGACGACACCCGCTCACGCTCGTGAATAATCCGAATGCCGAACGAAGCCAGTTTTCAGGAACACATCACCGCCCTGACCAAAATCAGCAACGCCATCACGTCGGACCGTTACATAGAAGACATTCTTCGCCTGGTCGTTGCGGTTACCGCCGAGACCATGCGCTCTAAGATCTGTGCACTCTGGCTTCTGAACCATGACGGCACCACCTTGAAGCTCCGGGCCACCCAGAGTATCAGCAAAGACTATCTGCGGGAACGGTCCCTGTCGATCGGGGAGGGTGTTGTCGGCCAGGTGGCCTTGACCAAGCGGTCGAAAACGGTCATCAATGTGCTGGAAGACCCGAACTATAAGGAAAAGGAGCTCGCCAGAAAAGAAGGCCTGGTGTCCATGCTCAGCATTCCCATGGTCGTCAAAGAAAGGCTGATCGGGGTCATCAACTGCTATACGTCTTACCCCCACGAGTTTACAGAAACGGAAAAGAATGTGTTGACCACCGTGGCCAACGCCGCGGCCGTGGCCATCGAAAACACTGAATTGATGGTCAAATCCAAAGTGATACAAGAGGAGCTGGAATCGCGAAAGCTCATTGAACGGGCCAAAGAAATCTTGATGGCACGCCGGGGAATATCGGGGGCAGACGCGTATCGATGGATTCAGAAACGAAGCATGGATGCGCGTAAGTCTATGCGTGAAATTGCAGAGGCCGTTCTGTTGACCGAAGAGAATTAGGGCCACTTTATTTCAAGGAAGCAGTTTCAGTATGGCTAAAAAACCACTTGACATTTTGCCCGTGTTTTTCTTATAGAAAGAGCTAACACAGGGTGTTCGTATTTGCATTTGGCGCCCGGGGAATACAACGGGGTAGTCGCCGGGCGGAGACAATGAAGTCCAATCTCCCTTAGAGGGGAGTTGGGCCTTTTTTATTTGGAAGGGAAGGAGGAATAGACCATGAGCTTCAGCAAACCAAACCGTAGTGCGGCAACCGTCACTTCGACAAGAGTTGCCCCCGCACCTGTATCCGGAATCTGCGTCACTTGCCTGGATGGATGTGAAGGGCCATGCGAGATAGGACGCTCCGCCCTGAAGGGACGGGAGATGATCTATCCGCAGCCGTTCGGAAAGACCACATCCGGATCCGAGAAGGACTATCCCATTGATTTCTCGCACTTCAACATTCAGGGGACCTGCGTTGGAGCGGTCGGGGTGGATCCCGACCCGGACGTGGCCACCTTTCCGGCTGTGGATTGTTCCACGGCAGTAGGTGCGGATGGCGGCATCAAGCTGGATTTTCCCGTGTTCACGGGTGCTGTCGGATCCACAGACATCGCCCGGATAAACTGGGAAGATATGGCCGTCGGGGCGGCCATTTCAGGCGTCATTGTAGTGGCAGGTGAGAATATTTGCGGCATGGATCCGCAGGCCGAGTTCAGCAACGGAAAAATCGTCAAGTCCCCGGAAATGGAACGCAGGATTGATGCCTTTAAGCGCTGGTATGACGGAAAAGGCGGCGTGATCGTCCAGGCGAATGTCGAGGACACAAAACTCGGGGTCCCTGAATACGTTATCGAAAAGCTCGGCATCGAGATTTTCGAACTCAAATGGGGCCAAGGGGCGAAGGATATCGGGGGAGAGGTCAAACTCCCGAGCCTGGAAAGAGCGATGCAACTCAAGCAACGGGGCTACATCGTGTTGCCAGACCCGACAAACCCCGCCGCTCAGGCCGCCTTCAAGGCCGGGGGCATTTCCGAGTTTGAGAGACACTCGCGACTCGGGATGGTCACCGAAGAATCTTTCCACAAGGCCGTGGAACATCTCCGCAGCGCGGGCGCAAAATATGTTACTCTCAAGACGGGCGCTTATCGGCCCGCAGACTTGGCCCGTGCCATCAAGTACTCTTCAGATGCCAAGATCGACTTGCTCACCATTGACGGCGCAGGGGGCGGCACCGGCATGAGTCCATGGCGCATGATGAACGAATGGGGCATTCCCACGGTGGAATTGGAATGCCTGACTTACCAGATGTGTGAACGGCTTCATGCAAAAGGGGCTTATATCCCGCCCATCGCGATTGCCGGAGGACTTTCCCTGGAGGATCATATTTTTAAAGCCCTGGCGCTCGGAGCGCCCTATGTCAAGGCGATATGCCTGGGCAGGGCCATGATGACCGCGGCCATGGTTGGAAAAACCCACGGAAAATTGATGGCCGAAAAGATGGAGCTTGAAGGCGAAGATCCGGAAACCGGATACCTGACACTGTTCGCGGTGGGGGCTGAGTTGAAAGAGAGGTTCGGAAAAGACTTTGCCAAGCTGCCGGCGGGCGCGATCGGCATGTACTCCTATATTGATCGCATGCGCCAAGGACTGCAACAGTTTATGGCCGGAGAGAGAAAATTCGCGCTTAAATATATCGATCGAAACGACCTGGTCGCCCTGACCAGAGAGGCTGCCGAGATTTCCGGAATCCCCTATGTAATGGACTCCGACAAGGACGAAGTCGAAAAGATCTTGGGATAGCAACCTCTTGGCTCGGCCGCCTTCTGCACCAAACAGGCCGGCCAGTGAAAGGAGAAAAGAAATGCTGAACGTAATCTGCAGACATAATTGCAAGGACTGCTATGCGATGCGGGTGTGCGCCGTTCACGCCATCAAGGACCAGCAGGGATCCATTTATGTTGAAACCGATGAATGCATCGGCTGCACCTGTTGCAAGACGGCTTGCATTGATTTCGGTTACAAGGCTCTGGAAGACAAAACCGCTGAATGGTTGAAAGGGGCTGCGTAGGCACGTCATCCGGCCCTGTCCGGCTGAAAGGAACAGGGCCGGAAGGCACAACCCCACCGGAGAATGGTTCGATGTATGGTCACACCGGTCGCTGTCTCAGGGTCAACCTGAGCCGAAATGACTATCAAATAGAGACCCTGCCGCAGGAGCTCATGGAGCAATACCTGGGCGGGCGGGGACTGGGAGTCAAAGTCCTTTTCGATGAGATTGATCCGCGGCTTGATCCCCTGTCGGAAGACAACAAATTGATCTTCGCCTCAGGACCGCTGGTGGGCACGGGTGCGGTCACGGGCGCATCGTGCAACGTGGTCACCAAGAGCGCGCTTTCGCAGACCATCGCCAGTGCCAAGCTGCGCGGGCATTTCGGTGCGGAGCTCAAGTTCGCGGGCTTCGACATGATCATCGTCGAAGGCAAGGCCGAACGCCCAGTCATTTTATCCATTGCCGACGACAAGATCGCCATCCAGCCCTCCCTGGAATACTGGGGCCGGACCACGTCAGAAACTGAAGCCATGTTCAGGGCCGCCCTGGCCGATAAATGGGCCGGGAGAGAAACCTATCTCGTTTCGATCGGGCCCGCCGGGGAAAACTTGGCCGCCGTGGCCAATGTGGTCACCGACGGATTCCTGGCAGTGGGCGGTGCCGGGATCGGTGCGGTTATGGGATCGAAGAACCTGAAGGCTATCGCGGTCAAGGGAAACCGTTCAGTCCTGGTAGCCGACACAAGCCGGTTCGTTCAGGTAATCACAACGATCATCAACAAGCTCAACAGTGCGCCGCTGACTTCTCAGTCCATGTCTGTGTGGGGTTCCGCTTTTCTCGTGCGCCTTTGCTATGAAAAGGGCGCCGTCCCGTTCAAAAACTTTCAGACCACATCGTTTGAAGGGTTAAGGCATGTGGGCACCGAAGCCCTGGCCAGCGCCTTTCCCCTGAGGAGCCGAGGGTGTTTTTCCTGCCCAATCGCATGCATCAAAAAAAGCGATGTGCAAGACTCCCGTTTTAAGGGAAAGGGAATGGCGCCGACCTATCTTGCGATCGGGGCACTTGGTCTCAACTGCGGCATCACCGATCTGACCACCGTGGGCATGGCGAACATCATCTGCGCAGAAATGGGGCTGGATCCCATTGCGGCAGGAGGCGCTGTTGCAACGGTGATGGAACTGGCTGAAAAGGGCCTGGTGTCCAAAGAGGCTTTGAAAATCGACATGCGCTTCGGGGAAACCGACCATCTTGTGACAGCACTTACCCTGATGGCCACCAAGAAGGGGCACGTGAGAAGAATCGGGCGCGGAGCAAAGGCGCTTGCCGAAGAATTCGGCGCCCCGGAGTTGTTTATGGGAGTCAAAGGGATCTCCATGGCGCCCTTTGATCCTCGCGCCCTTCAGGGTATGGGGCTTCATTTTGCAACATCCAACTGCGGTCCACACCATCTGTATGCATACACCTTTATCGACGAATTGCTTAATGTGCACGAGCCTGTCGACCCGGCCACTACGGAAGGAAAGCCGGCTCTGGTGAAAACCTACCAGGACACGACGGCAGTGACAGACTCCCTGGGACTGTGCAACTGGCCCTTGATGGGATTGAAATTCAAGAATTTCGTCCCAATGGTAAACAGTTGCCTTGGCACCCGCCTGGCGGCGGACGATCTGCTTCTCATCGGGGAACGCATTTGGAATCTGGAAAGATTATTCAACCAAACAGCCGGCCTTGGCGTTTCGGACGATATTTTGCCCGGCCGCTTCATCGACGAGCCCCTGCCGGCTGGACCCGCACAGGGACAGGTCGCCGGAATCAAAGAAATGTTGCCGGAATATTACCGCCTCCGCGGATGGGACGAATCAGGCACGCCACCCCGCGACAGGTTGCAGGCCCTGGGAATAGAGGATAGCACAAATGGCCAGGATCAAGATTGATCATTCTCGATGCACCGGCTGTAGACACTGCGAAATCGCCTGCAGCCTGAACCATGTGGCCGGCACCGCCAACCCGAGAAGGGCGAGAATCCGCGTGTTCAAGGAAGGAAGCACCTATTTTCCCACGATCGCCGGTCCGTTCGTGGATGCAGCCTGTACCTCCAAAATTGATGTAGTCCTTGGCGATCAGACCTATAATATGTGCCTGGTTTGCCGGGCTTCTTGTCCGGAAAAACCGTTTTTTATCGAGGCTGAGACCGGTTTCCCCTTGAAATGTGATTTCTGTGGTATCCCACCCAGCCCATCCTGCGTCAGGTGGTGCAATTCAGGCGCTCTGGAGTTAATCGAAGACTGATACAGGATGTGTTTTCCCTAATGTTGCAAAAACAACATGGCCGACAGTCCTCAAAAGCAATATTTAACCGTCATTGCGGTGAGTTTGAGCATTTTGCTGGAGTTCACCGTAAGTGGTATCCAAAAAACTATAAAAGACGGCCATGTTGTTTATGCAACATTAAGGTGAAGTTGCGGGTCTAACAAAGTCGTTGACGATAGTCATGAGCCAAAACAATAAAGCAGAAAACCTCGTTGGTGCCGTCATGGTCGTCGGGGGCGGCATAGCGGGAATCCAGGCGTCAACAGAACTTGCTGATGCCGGTTTCCGCGTGTACTTGGTGGAAAGATCTCCTGCGATCGGCGGTGTGATGGCGGCGCTGGACAAAACATTTCCCACCAATGACTGCTCG
>JAFDGP010000174.1 GCA_019309245.1 Deltaproteobacteria bacterium
GTATGGCCAAAAACAGCGTGAGACCCTCCCGGCGAGCCGTCTGGGCGCTTTTGAGCGCCCGGTAAAACAGGACGCCCAAAACACCGTAGGCAACAAAGTGCACGGCCTTGTCCAGGTTCCAGATGCTGGGCACGGCCCGGGGGCTCGGGAAACACGACTGGACAAAGATCGCCGCGCAATAGACGATCACCGGCAACCAGTAGCGAATAAAACGATGAGTCCGATTTTCGGGCATTCTTGTCATAGGCCTCCGCCTTGAGAGACTTGTTCAGTCGCGTGTGCATGCTAGCAATTTCGATGCCGGTCTGCGAACGCTTTCTTCAAAAGCCACTGCTATTCTCGTGAAGAAAGGGGATGCTGGTGAAAGGTTGACAGGTGTGTGGTGGGGTAGGATTCAATAATGCCACGAAAGTCACGCATAGATGCACCTGGGGCTTTGCAGCATATTATCATTCGGGGCATAGAGCGCAAGCCGATTTATGCGAAGAGGATTCCTATCTTCTGGAGCTGGTCCGCTACATTCATCTGAATCCGTTGCGCGCTGGTCTGGTTAGAGACGTGAAAGGCTTGGCTACCTATTGGAAATTCGGTCACAGTGCCTTGATGGGCAAGAGTGAGCATGAGTGGCAAGATACTGATTGATGAGTTCAAGCAGACAGAGGGCCGTGGCACGGGCCCGTGGGATCATCTGTTGTCTGGCCGTTAACCAGTTAATGATTAGCGGCCGAGAGGTTGCCCGCAAACTACACCTATCTGCTTCAGCTGTGAGCAAATTGGCAGCCCGAGGCCGTAGGGATGGTCTGGCTAAAAAAATTGGAGATTGCATATTCGGTTCAAAGTAAGGCCGGACGAATCCGAAAAGGTCGTTCTGAAATCATCTGGCCAATTTTCAACCTTTCACCAGCGTCCCCTCAAATTCGGGTCATGACCGCCCAGGCAAACGGACGGCCCACGGCTACCTTTCCTTTTTTCCAGGGTGCCCTTTTTTGTGTCTTTCGTGTTGCCGTATCCTCTCGCGGGCCTTTTCCGTGGCATTTTCTTTTAGAGTTTGCTCAGATTCCTCGGATTCTCCGGTGACCCTGCCGGCCCCTTGTTCCAGCGTTTCTGCTTCTGGTTCAACCCCGGGTGCTTGTTCCGTGGCGGCTTCCTCCACAGATTCTGACCTCTTTTTCTCCAGTCCCGGTGGAACATCAGAGTGCCACCCCTTCTTTTGTCCCTTGTCCCAGCCGTGGGGATTGGCGCGACCGTGACCTTTACCGCCTGCCAGGGCCGGTGATGCCGTTAGAAACAAAGACAACGCAAACACCAAGCAACTCGTAACGACGCCATTCATCTTTTTCATAAACTCCTCCTTCACAATCGGATTATCCCCCTGCCCATTTTGTCCGAAAACGGCCGACAAAAAAATCTTTCCCTTGCTCCGGCATACCCAAACGTCCCCGACCTCCCCCTCACCCACTGAGCCATCTCCAGGCCTGGAACACACCCCAGGCAACGGTGGCCATCAGCGTCCAAGAAAGGAACAACGCGCTCAACCAAACGAAAACCATCCACATGGGTGCACCTCCATGGGGGCCAAGAAGCGCCGAATGGAATTTGCTCATAAGTCAGCAAGAAGGATGCCACAGTCTTGGTGTATCCTAACTCCTTGTATTAAAAGGAAATCATGAAAATTCCGAATTTTGGGCCTTGAGGTGTTGAAGGGATATGCCTTCACTTCGATCAGGATGATTTGACAGGATATTCCTTTAACGTCTTGTTTATTCAGTCATATTTTCATGCAGGAAAAATCAGCCAATCCGTGAAAAAAACTTTCTTCCGCGGAATCATTGGGACGTCCACCCCGGCATTAACAGGCAGTTGAAAAACTATTGCGCTTGGCATGACGGCGTTAAAATTCTCCTCAACATGCTCATTTATTACCAATAACCTCCGCTTTTTCGACGAATTTTGCCTTGTCCTGCCCGCGCTTATGACGTTTTTCAACTGCTTGTCAAATCCCCCTTTTTTTGATGGACCTGGAAAGGATCCGCCAATCTGGTGAGAAAGTGATATGCTCCTCCTGGGGCTGCCGAGCAGCTTCAAGGTCCTGGCCCTGGGCTTGAAGGCAGCATGTTTTCGTACTAAAGTACATTGGCAGACCTTGATGACATGCAGCCTGATCCACGGACCGGACTGGGGGCCCCATGAAGGCGGTTTCATACCGATATATTGAGCATACGGCCGACCTGGGATTTGAGGCCTGGGGGCGAGGCCTGGAGGCCATGTTTACCCATGCCGCCGAGGCGCTCATGGGGGTCATGGTGGACCCGGAGACCGTCGAGCCCGCCGGCAAACGGACTATCAAGGCGCAGGCATCCGGCCTGGAGAGCTTGTTGGTGAGCTGGCTCAACGAGTTGCTCTATGTCTTTGACACAGAACAATGGGTATTCACGCGGTTTGATGGACGAACATCGCCTGGAGGCAATCGCTGTGGGTGAGCCCCTGGATCCAGAGCGCCACCGGGTCAAGACCACGATAAAGGCGGTTACCTACTATCGTCTGGCCATAGAGCACGAAGACGGCATGTGGCGGTGTCGGGTGTTTGTGGACCTGTGAGGCGCTGGCCCGCTGCGCTTGAATTACGCCCGGAACATTTCATGTCTGGATGAACCGGAAAGTCTTCGTCACTTCCGATCCGGCGTTCAACTGGAAAAGCAATCGCCTTGTTCGGCTGGATAAAAACGAGCCGCCGCTCTTTATGGAGGGCCTGGGTTTGATTGCAGCGGCTTCAAAAAGGGGGGAGCTGTCCTCATGTCGAGTATTAACGTAAAAAAGCTGGATGACTACCGGTGGCTGATCCCAAGGACCGGCAGGATGCGCACCGAAGGGCTGGTCTTTGCGGATGAGCAGATCATGGCCGCCGTCAGACGCGACGCCTGCCTGGAGCAGGTGGCCAACGTGGCCTGCCTGCCCGGGATTGTGGGCCGCTCCATGGCCATGCCGGATATCCACTGGGGCTACGGATTCCCCATCGGCGGGGTGGCGGCCTTTGATATGGACAGCGGCATCGTGTCTCCAGGCGGGGTGGGCTATGACATCAACTGCGGGGTGCGCCTGTTGCGTACCGACCTGAATGCAGCTGAGATCAAAGGGGCGGTGCGTGGCCTGGTGGATGCCCTGTTCAACAACATTCCTTGCGGGGTGGGCTCGCGGCGAAAGGATTTGAAACTTTCCGGAAAACAGATGGACGAGGTGCTGGTCAAGGGTGCAGGATGGGCGGTTTCAAAAGGCTACGGTGGTTCACAGGACCTGCAATGCATTGAAGAACAAGGGTGCATCCCGGGCGCCGATCCGGCCAGTGTCTCTGAGAAGGCCTATAACCGGGGGAAAGCCCAGTTGGGCACCCTGGGATCGGGAAACCATTTTGTGGAGATTGGGTTTGTGGAAAAGGTCTTTGACGAAGACGTTGCCCGTGCCTTTTGCCTGTTTGAAGGCCAGGTGACCATCATGGTTCACACGGGCTCCCGCGGCCTGGGGCATCAGGTCTGCGACGATTATATCAAGATCCTGCTGAAAGCCTCGGACAAGTACCGCATGGCGCTTCCAGATAAACAACTGTGCTGCGCCCCGATTGGATCAAAAGAAGGCCGGCGATATCTCGCCGCCATGGCCAGCGCTGCGAATTTCGCCTTTTGCAACCGCCAACTCATTGCCCACTGGGTCCAGGAGACCTTTCAGCAGGTGTTGAGCGTGGGTCCGCGACAGCTCGGGCTGCGTCTCGTATACGATGTATGTCACAACATGGCAAAGATCGAAACCCACCGGGTGGACGGCATCGAAAAAATGCTGTGCGTACACCGAAAAGGGGCCACCCGGGCCTTTCCTTCCGGATCTACCTTTATTCCGAAGGCGTACAAGCACGTCGGACAACCGGTCTTGATTCCCGGCGACATGGGGCGCTATTCTTACGTGCTGGTCGGGACCCAAAAAGGCCTGGAGGAAACCTTCGGCAGTTCATGCCACGGCGCCGGACGGGTCTTGAGCAGGCACCAGGCCAAAAAGGCGGCCAGGGGCCGTGCCATTGTACGGGAGCTTGAAGACCGGGGCATCTGTGTGCGAAGCGCCGGCCGGGGGACCGTGGCTGAAGAGATGCCTGAGGCCTATAAGGATGTCAGTACCGTGGTCGATGTGATTCACAATTCGGGCCTGGGGAAGAAAGTGGTCAAGCTCAGACCCTTGGGTGTCATTAAGGGGTGACGGCTTCGTAAAGAGTCCATCTGCCGCATTGTCCGCGGGTTCGTCCTCCCCAGCTTCTCGACCAGGGGCATTGATTTAAGCCCTGCATCCCTGGTCGAGAAGCTGGGCTTACACCCATATTTCATGGTGCTGATCCATGAAGGTGCACCCCACCCCGCCCCCCTGTATCCTCCTGCTTAAAAAGCGTTGTGCTCCCTTTTTTGCCATTGTCGCTTTAAATACACCAAATGCTCTTGACTGTCTCTGTGCATTGCACTATAAGAAAGCTGCGGGCGCGGTAGACCCATTGTAATGGTTTGACACGTCCGGGACCCATTCCTGTCTTCGCACATGAGACAATTACAAAACAACATGCCACCGGATCCTTGCCCTGCCGAGCAACACGACAGCCTCGACGGCCCGTGTACGCAATGCCTGTCATTCTATAAGGGTCTGGTCAATGCGCTGATTTTGAGTGGAATTGCATGGGCACTGATCTTTCTGGTGGTCTACTATGCCCTTGGGTGACCAAACCCAGGGTCAGGATAAGCTGCCGGCACACGGCGTTTGCAGGCATTTTCGTTCAATTTTTCGCCATATCTTGCCGATTAAAAGGTGGATGTCTGATCAGTCCGGGATGATCGCCATGGGAATTTCTATCAAGGCAGACACCTCTGAAATCGCAAGTGAAAGGGCACGGGTCCATGCCCTTTTTACCTGTATCCTCAGGCCGTTTGTGGAAAAACACGGGGGTACAATCGAGATCGACCCCGCTACGTACCAGCCCACCATCAGTATCCCACGCAACGCCCGCGGGGCCTGTTTTGAAGAACTGGGAGAGCTGTTGGCCCCCGGCACGCCGCTGAACTGCCTCATTCCTTTTTTGATGTAACCAGAAGGAGGAACGATCATGGACGATATTCTCGACGGGCTGAGCCCTGCGCCGCTTTGGGCCCATTTCGGTGAGATTTCGGCCATCCCCCGGTGCTCCGGAAATGAAGAGCGGATCAGGGCCTATGTCCTTGAAACGGCTAAAGGATGTGGACTTGAATCCCGGATGGATACGGCAGGAAACCTGGTGGTGTATGCCGGGGCGAGTCCGGGCCATGAAAAGGCCCCGTCCGTGGTGCTCCAGGGTCACCTGGATATGGTTTGCGAGAAAGAAAAAGACAGCCCGCATGATTTTGCCAGGGACCCGATCCGGCTTAAAAAGCAAGGCGATTGGATCACAGCGGATGGGACTACCTTGGGGGCCGATAACGGCATCGGGGTGGCTGCGGCCCTGGCCGTGCTGACGGACACTAAGGTGGTGCACGGCCCCCTGGAATGCCTCTTTACGGTGGACGAAGAAACCGGCCTGGCCGGGGCTTCGGGCCTGGCTCCCGACATGCTTTCGGGGCAGGTGCTGATTAACCTGGACACAGAAGAAGATGGTGCGCTGTACATCGGGTGTGCCGGGGGGTGCGACACGCAACTCATTCTGGACCTGGAGACCGAAACGCCCTCCACTCCGGATGGCCGGACTGTACGGTTACACCTGGGCGGGCTTCAAGGAGGCCATTCCGGTATTGATATTCACCGACAACGCGGAAACGCGATCCGGTTGCTTGTGCGCTTTTTGTGGACGCAGCAGGCAGCCGGGGCCGCCTTTAGACTTGTCGCCATCAACGGGGGCACCAAGCACAATGCCATCCCCAGGGATTGCGAGGCCTTGGTTTGGGTTCCCGAAGAGGGACTGGAACCTCTCACGGCCGAGGCTGCCCGATACGCGGCGGTGCTCTCCGACGAACACGCGGTCAGTGACCCAAATGTGCGTCTGGACGTGGTGGATACCGGGACAACCGTGCCTGAAGCGGTGTTTTCGACCGCCTTTCAAGAGCGCGCCTTAAATATCCTGTACGGCCTGCCCAACGGGGTGATATCCATGAGCCAAGTGGTTCCCGATCTGGTAGAGACATCCACCAACCTAGCCGTTGTAAAGACCGGCGCGGACCGCTTGCGCATCCTGACCAGCCAACGCAGCTCGGTGCCTTCCGCCCTGGAAGATGTGTGCGGTACGGTGTGTGCTGTCGCCCGACAGGCCGGTGCCCGTGTGCGCCGGGGCGAGCCCTATCCGGCCTGGAAGCCCAACCCGGACTCCGCATTGCTCAAGACGGCCGAGACGGTCTACCGGTCGCTATTCGGCGGGGAACCCCGGGTCAAGGCGGTACACGCCGGGCTGGAGTGCGGCATCATCGGAGCAAGATTTTCCGGCATGGACATGATTTCGTTTGGACCGACTATCCAGGGGGCCCACTGTCCCTCAGAACGGGTGCAGGTCTCCACCGTGGGAAGGTTCTGGCGGCTCTTGACGGCCCTGATAGAAGCCCTGGCATCCTGAAGGGTCAACTGGGGGCCTTTCATGGTAGATCTTCAGCCACGGTTGCATAAAAACGGTGGATTCTTCGAAGCAAGCGTGCCGGGCTTTCTCCCGCCAGGATCTGGCAGGGATTCCACCAACCCAGCTCATTAAGGTGGTCGCATCCTTCCAGGATGCCCCTGAAATACCGCTCGTGCCATTTGGCGGACCGCACCGACACCAATCCGTCGTTGTCGCCCTCCACCTTCTGAATGACCCGAAAGGACAACCGGAGCGAGGCCGAAAGGCCCGGCCCCTTTTGTCGTCCCGCGTAGGTCTGAAAGCGGATCCAGGACTCGCATGCCTTTTCAAAGGCCTTCACATCCGGGCGTGCGTTAAAGGTCCGGCAGGTATCGGTGGTTAGGTCCCGCAGGCCGGAAAGGTCCAGACCAAGGTATTGCAACAGCGGGATGACACGGGGGAGGTGTTGAAGACCCCAGTCTGCGAACGGGCTGCCGCTGTGCGGAGTGGAGATCGTGGTCAGCGAGGCGATCCTCTCATGAATACGCCCGATTCGCCGGTCGTTAAAAAGCATGTGTCTGGCATCCAGGCCTCCCATGCTGTGAGCAATGATGTTGACCTTGCGGGCACCTGTTTTTTTCAGGATGCGTCCGATGTTTTTTTTGAGTGCCTCGGCCCGCTTGTCTACCGGGGCGGCCCAGGGTACATGGGTATGAAACACGTCAAGCCCTCGGGCCTTGAGCATGGTTCGGACCCCTTTAAAATAGTGGAGGTTGTCGATACGCGGATCATCACTATTGTCCGCTTTGAATACGCGGTTCCACGCCTCATCGAATCGGCATACACCGTGTGCCAAGATAATGGGATAGGGCATGTGCGCATCCCCCATTGGACCGAGGCCGCAAGGGCCGACATCTCCCTGATGAACCATTGCCCGGCCGTTAGACCACGATCAAGTCATAACTCGGCAGCAGTTGTCGAAGCACATAGTGCCGGTGCAGCCCCGCCGCCTGGTAAAACCGATAGACCGGCAGTTGAGCCGCGCGGCCGGCGTCTTTCATCCCGGCAAAGCGGTTACGGTCCGCATCCCATTCGGCTCCCGGATACGGAGGAATCTGTTCAGCAGGTCCCAGGTCACCGCTGTTGAGCGCCCGGCGCCACGCCTCTGAGCGGCCGCGTTTTCCATCTTCCAGGGCGAGAATTGCTTTGATTGTTTGTTCAACACGCCCGAATTCGACCGGTCCGGCCGGGTCTGCATAGTCCGGCCGGCGCTCGCAAAAAGCCGAAAACAGGCCATACAGGCTCCGGCAGGCCTCCAGATAGGACGCCTGGTTTGATCGGACGGAAACCTGTTCCGGCCGATCGCCAAAACTTTCTTCGTATTCGAATTTCCACTGCAGATAAGGCTGGTCCGGAAGGGTCAGGACCGCGCCGTGGCCCAGGGCCCCGGAGAAAAATTCCGCTCCGGAGCTGAACAGGGTGCGCTTGATGTTTTTGAGAAGACCGCCCTGGATCCCGTGTTTTCTGAAAAACCGGGGTTTTTCTTCGGCCCAGTACGCCGCTGTGGCCTCGGAGACATCCATGATCTCGATCCGGTCGCTTCTAACCTTGTTGCGCCGAGAG
>JAFDGP010000175.1 GCA_019309245.1 Deltaproteobacteria bacterium
CCTTAAGGCTCCGGGTTCTCTACAAATGGGAAAAGCAGTTTGCTCCGTGGGAAGATGGGGCTTCCAGTGAAATCCTGGGGTGGATCGAGCAAAAGGAACACACCTGGAATGCGCTTTCCGGACAGGCCCTGAGGCCGTTGAGTTTTCTGAAAAGGACCTACGACCCCTTTGATACGGCCGGTGTTAACGCCGCGCTCGAACAAGAGGGTCTTCTCTATGGCGCCGGATACGGCCGCAGCCTGAAGCCCACCTTCTTCCTGGCTCCTATTGTAGATAAAAAACGTGTAGACGGCCATGCGGTGTACGTGCTGGGCGCGGAGCTGGCCCGTGATCTGGCAACGACCCCGGCCCTGAACCAGGACGACTGTGTGGTAGTAAGGAAAGCCTCCGCCAAGGCCTCGCTCTGGGACCAGATGGTCTATATCAAGGCGTCGGGACGCTTTGCGTTGCGGGTGGGCATGGGGCTGTGTGGTGTGACGGGTAAAGGGGTTGAGGCCTTGCAGCAAGGGCTGGAGGCGGTATTTGCCGCCCAACAGGAGACCTACATTTATCATGAAATTGGCGAGATGCATGATACGGTTTTTGATCGCGGCGTTTGGCGGGAAATGATTGCCGCGTATCCTCATACACCCCTGGAGCTCCTGGTTCGAAGTGTTAAAGACCTGCTGGCGGATACCAATGCATCGGGACCCCTGCGGCACATCACAAAACAAAAAAAGACCGCCTCTCTGGCCTTTTACGTGGCCTTTTTTGACGGTCTGTCCAAGGAACTGTTTCCGGAGCTTGTAGCGGCCTTTAAAGACTTTGCTGCAAGTTCGGACTGGGATGCCGTCAAAAAAGCGGTGGACACGGGCTACCAGAACGCCAAGGGCCACGCCGAAACGATTATGAAAATCTACGAGTCACGAAAGGGGCAGGTGTCCGGAGACCGAATCAAGGAGGAAATTGAAAAAGAGGTGCTTGGGAGGATTGTCCCGTGAGACAGGCATTTGGGGCGGTTGTGCTGGCAGCGTGGTTGGTTGTTTCGGGTCTGCCAGCCACAGGGGGCCTGGTTGCCTGTGTGCATGCGCAAGCAGTCCATGCACAACAGGACCAGAGCGTTCAAGGCTTTGACCACCCGGAATCGGTCGCGTATGACCCCGTGGCCAAGGTCCTCTACGTGAGCCGGTTCGGTCCTGAGTTAAGACCGACCCTCAAGGACGGCAAAGGCGCGATCAGCAAGGTTTCCCTGGCCGGAAGTATTTTGGAAGACCGTTTTTTGCCGGCAGGCGATGCGATCCTGCACAAGCCAAAAGGCCTCTGGGTTTGGGGGCAAAGACTGTGGGTGACTGATATTGATACGGTTTGGATTTTTGACCTGAAAAGTCGGCGCGGCAAGCGAGCCGTGCTACCCGGCGCTGCCTTTGCCAACGATGTCACCGTCATGAACGGCGCACTTTTTGTTAGTGATACTGAAAAGCGACGGATTTACAGGATTACGCCGGCCGATTTTTTAGAAAGCGAAAAGGCCCCCACAGTGACCGTGGCCTGGGACCACCTGGGCTTTTCCCCAAACGGCCTGTATCCTTCAGCTCAGGATGTGCTTGTGGCGGTCGGCTACGGCACGGGTAACCGTGAGGAGGGGATATATCGCTTGTGTGCTGAAGGCCGGGTGACCGCCCTGGCCGACGGCCTTGGGCGGTTGGACGGCTTGGCGCCGCTGGGCGATAAGATCTGGCTGGTGACGGACTGGAAGTCCGGATCGCTGGCCACATGGGATTCTGGGTTAAGGATCAGGCCTCTTGCCCGGGGATTTCAGGGACCCGCGGATTTTTGTGTGGTGTCTTCGAACAAAGGCCTGACCGCGGTCGTGCCCGATTTGGTCACGGGGCAGCTGCGCATGATCCGGCTGATTCGTTAGGGGGACTGCTGCATGGACCTTTCCGTTTTTGAAGGCATGACCAACAGTGAGCTGCGCCGCTATATCGAGTTTTTGCTCTGGCACTATCGGGTAGTGGATGCGTTTTGGTTTATTAAGGTGGCCGAGCGATTCGATCAGGCCACGGCTGAACGTATCAACGAAGACGTTTGGGACCGGGTTGCAGGCATGGCGGCCAAGGAGCTGCGGTTACGTTTTAATCTGAAAGAAAATGGCCTGGAAGGTTTTGTCGCCACCCAGAAGCTGTTTCCCTGGTGTATTCTGGTCGGCTATGAAATCGAACAAACCCCCCGGGACATCATCATCTCAGTGCCATCTTGCCCGACCCAGGAGGCCAGGCTGAAACGCGGCCTGGGCGAATATGTCTGCAAGGAGATGCACCGCCGCGAGTTTGTCAGCTTTGCCCGAGAGGTAGATGATCGGATTCGGGTCGAATGCCTGTTCGCCCCACCGGATCCGCATCCTGACGGAGTGTTTTGTAAGTGGCGGTTTTTTCTCGCAGGAAACGAAACATAGCTGCAAGACCAACACCCCCTTTTCGTTTCCATTTGATGGGGGCTGGGCCTGGACCCTCTGCGGCTGGTCGACCGGACCCCGGCCCCTGGGTTGCGGAAAGGTCCTTGACAACGTGCCGCCGGATTGCTAAGAGCAGCGTAGGAGGCTGTAACCTTCTTTCCAACCGGAACCAGGTTTCAAAATGGGGGATAATGAACCTGAAGGCCTGCCATAAAAGGCCTTGGCTGAATACGTGAACCGGTTCGGCCAAGACATAACGCTTCGTCATCAACGGGCTGCTACAAGCGATGTTCCAAAACGCATTGCCAATCCGCACCTGATGTAGTGCACTCGACTGTTGGTTGAAATCTGCTGTTGTGTTTCGCGCTGCCGCCGATTCTGAGACCTGCCGCTGTGACTGTGTGCAATCTGTTCAACCAGCCCGCCTGATGGTCCTGTTAGGATTTGTGATCGCAGGGCTGCGTCTTGACGGACGCCGGGTCCGTCGAGTGCCGTCAGTGCAAACAGGAGTGGTCCACAATGAAAGGCCTTATTCTTGATGACGATCGAGCGATCTGTGACTATATTGCCTCAGCTCTGGATCAGTCCGGCGTAGACTACCAGATCTTCCAGGATCCCGTGGAGGCCCTTGGTGCGATCGGCCGTGGTCCATATGATTTTGGGTTTGTGGATATTCATCTGCCGAATATGGATGGCCTTGAGTTTTCAAGGCGTTTCAAGATACAGTGGCCAGAGGCGGATATCATCTTTATTACTGGCTACGGGGACTACAACAAGGCGGTTCAGGCAATCAGGGTCGGGGCCTACGACTATCTTCAAAAACCGTTCAGGCGACTGGATATTATGTTGTGCCTTTCTCGGCTGATTGAAAAAAGAAAACTCTTCGAAGACCAGAAGCGCATGGAGGTCCTGAAATTCGCCAACGAGGTGGCCCTGGAGTTGATGCATGAGCTGAGAAATCCCCTGGTGGCGATTGGGGGTTTTTCACGACGCCTATCCACCGGAAAGCTTGCGGAAGATACGACACGCAAATTTGCGCACATCATTTTTGAAGAATCGGTCCGCCTGGAGACCGTTTTGAATGATATTTTGGAGCATTTGAAAGGCGGCGCTAGGCCTTACGTTTCAGGGGTCCCGCCACCGCACGCGGCTGTCGGGCCCGGCATTTCTTGTAACGGTTCATCTCGTGAGATGCTGGAAAGAACCAATCGCTTGAAGGACATATCAGACAGAAAAAGGAGGTCAGCCATGGCAAGGACAACCAGAAAGACAAAGGGGCGAAAAGCGGCCAAGGCGTCGGAGCCGAAAAAGCACGTGCAGGGCCGATCTCAGGCGGCGATATCTGCATCAGGGAACGGTATCCAGAAAAGATACCTGCCGGACAAGAAGATCTGCCAGGTGACCTTTCGGCTGCCCAAGATTGCAGCCGAGGATGCCAAAAGGGTTTGCGTTGTGGGGGATTTTAATGACTGGAGGAGTGACGCGGCCCCGATGAAGCGGCTCAAGAATGGTGATTATGCCGTCAAACTTGAGCTGCAGACGGGAAGAGAATACCAATTTCGCTATCTGATCGACGAATCGAAGTGGGAAAACGACTGGAACGCAGATGGTTATGTGAGAAGTCCCTTCGGCGATTGCGATAACTCAGTCGTCAAGGTTTAACCGTTTTCCGGAGCAAGCATGCGACCCTCGCCCCAGACCCTGGTTGCGGGCGCGATGCTTGGGGCTTTTTCTGCGCATGACTTGCCCGCAAGGTTTGGGGGGCGTTAATGGACCTGGGCTGATCACGGCGCCGGTCTTCCATAAACTCGGCCGTCCTTGACCGCCTCAAGGCTAACCCGCACCCTGTGGTGCATCAAACGGTCGTCGCCTGGGACAAGCACAGGAATATAATTCGGCGTAAAACCTTGTAACAGGCCGGTCGCCCGGTCCCGTTTGCCCTCGATCAGCACCTCCATGGTGGACCCGACGAACCTTTCGTAAAACTGTGTCCGCTTGATCTGCCCCAGCTTGCGCAGGACTTGACAACGCCTTTTCTTCACGCCGTGGGCGACCGGGTTCGGCAGGCGGTGTGCCGGGGTCGTCTTGTGCGGTGAAAACGGAAATACATGCAGGTAGGCCACAGGCAATGTTTCGATCAGGCGACAGGTATGCTCAAAAGCCTTTTGCGTCTCTCCTGGAAATCCTCCCATTACGTCGATGCCTATCCCGACATCCGGCAGCGCCTCCACCACTTGGTGAATCAAGTCCCGGAAGCCCCGGGCCGTATAGGGGCGGTGCATGGAGCTGAGCACCCCGTCGTCACCACTTTGAAGCGGGATGTGCAAATGAGGGCACAAACACTCCGAGTCTGCGATCACGCGAACGAGATCGTCTGTAATTTCCGCAGGTTCGATCGAACTCAGGCGCAGCCGCCCGATCTTGGCCTTACACTCCAGTACCCGTATCAGATCCACGAGAGAAATCTCAGGAACAAGATCCTGACCGTAATGACCGATATGGATGCCCGTCAAAACGATTTCTTCATGGCCCTGTCGCACGAGGTCCACGGCCTTTTCAAGGACGCCCTCGGGCGATAAAGAACGGCTTGGACCACGGGCATACGGAACGATGCAGTACGTGCAAAAGGCATCGCAGCCATCTTGAATCTTTACAAACGCGCGGGTTCGCCTGGAAAATCCACCGACCGGAAGATCCTCGAAGCTCCGCCGCCCGGCGATTGCCTCGACCAAGATCGTTGCCCCGTTGCCGCCGGGGCGTCGTCCGGCCAGCTGTGGGATCTGCATCTTGGCGGTGTTTCCAACCACGTAATGAACCTGCGGGATGGCCGCCAGGGCTTCCGGAACGACCTGCGCATAGCAGCCCGTGGCCACCATGAGCGCGTTGGGGTGCCTTCGGACCAGCTGTCTTACGGCCTGCCGGGACTGCATCGCCGCCCTCTGAGTTACTGTGCAGGTATTTACAACGCACAGCGTCGCTTTACCGTCCGGCTCGATGGGCTTCCACCCTTGTTCAACAAGCCTGGCGGCGATTGCCTCGGATTCACACCGATTGACTTTACATCCCAGGGTGGTGATGCAAAAAGAGCCTATCTTTCGATCCATCCCGTTCCTATAACTCGGTCCTGTTCATAAAAGACCGCAGCTTGTCCAGGGGTTATCGCATCTTGGGGGACTGGGAAATAGATCTTTGCACGACCGCCTCCCAATCGCGTTACCGTGGACGCCGCTTCCTTGTGGCGATATCGAATGCGGGTCTTAACTGAAATGACGGGAGC
>JAFDGP010000176.1 GCA_019309245.1 Deltaproteobacteria bacterium
ATTACAGGAATTAATTGAATTTTTAATAAAATTAATAATCATTTTTTCATTGTTGTCAAGACGCCCTGCAAGCGGGTCTTTCGGCCGGCACCAGGCGCATGCTTCGACACGTTCCCGGCCAACGGCCTGGCGCCTTGACACTTAAAAGAAGATGATTAGAAAAAAAACAAATCGACCTCAACGTTATCCTAAATGAATGGCCATGCAGACCCGTTTGTATCGTTCACGACTACGAAGCATTGCGGTCATCGGAAACCATTTGCCCCGCAAGTGCGGCATTGCCACCTTTACGACCGACCTCGTGGATTCTCTCAAGATTGTTGGGCCGTGGCCCTTAATGATGTCCCTGAAGGCTACGCCTATCCGGCTCAGGTCCGTTTTGAAATCAACCAGAAGCGTCTTTCGGATTACCGTCTGGCCGCCGATTTTCTGAACATGAAACAGGTCGATGTCGTGTGTCTTCAGCATGAATTCGGCATCTTCGGCGGCACACACGGGGCGTATATCACGGACTTGATCTGCAACCTGAGGATGCCTGTAGTAACCACACTGCATACCGTCCTCAAAGAGCCTCAGGACGCGCACAGGACCAACATTGAGCAGGTCGGGCGTTTTTCCGACCGGCTGGTTGTCATGAGCCGTAAGGCTAAAGCGTTGCTCCAGGATGTGTACGGCATTGCAGCCGAAAAGATCGTACTGCTGCCTCATGGCATTCCGGATGTGCCGTTTGTAGATCCGAATTACTATAAAGATCAGTTCGGCGTGGAGGGCCGTAAAGTGATTGTCACCTTTGGTTTGCTCTCCCCCGGCAAGGGGATTGAGACCATGCTGGATGCCCTGCCTGAGGTGGTGCGCCGGCATCCTGAGACTGCATATATCGTACTTGGAGCCACCCATCCCCATATCGCGCGAGAGCAGGGGGAGGCGTACCGCCATGGCCTCCAGCGCCGTGCGCGCAATCTTGGGGTGGAGGATCACGTGATTTTTCACAACCGATTCGTGGATCTTGAAGAATTGTGCGCCTTCCTCGGCGCGGCCGATATCTACGTCACCCCGTACCTGAACAAAGAGCAGATTGTATCCGGCACCCTGGCCTACGCGCTGGGCACGGGAAAGGCCGCGGTTTCCACGCCGTACTGGTATGCTGAAGAAATGCTGGCCGACGGACGAGGCCGGCTGGTTCCATTTCAAGATCCGGAGAGCTTGGCTGAACAAATCATCGACCTCCTGGATAATGAGGTCGAACGCCATGCTATGAGAAAAAGGGCCTACCGCTACTGTCGCCACATGATCTGGAAAGAAGTGGCCAGAAAGTATCTGAAGGTCTTTGTCCAGGTGAAGTCCGAGCGGGAGCATCGCCCCAGGGTTGTTTATCGGGCTGCTACCCTGCAGACCAGGCCCCTGGAGCTTCCCGCGCTGCAGTTGGACCACCTGAGGCGTCTTACCGACCATGTTGGGGTACTACAGCATGCAAAATACATTGTTGCCGACCGTGATCACGGCTATTGCACGGACGACAATGCCAGAGCGTTGATCACGATTCTGTCGGCACAGGAGCTGTTTCTGGAAGAAGACGATTTAACCAGTCTCGCGTGTACCTACCTGGGATTCTTGTTGCATGCCTTCAATGAGACCACCAGCCGTTTCCGAAACTTCATGAGCTATGATCGGCGCTGGCTTGAAGAACAGGGCTCCGAAGACAGCCATGGTCGGGCACTTTGGGCTCTGGGTATGGCTATCGCCCTGTCCAAATCCGAAAATCTGACGGCTGTGGCCCTGAATCTTTTCGAGAAGGCCCTGCCGGCCATGAAGCACTTTAAATCGCCAAGAACCTGCGCTTTCGGGCTGGTCGGGATTCATGCCTACTTGAAGAAGTTTGGTGGAGATGCTGAGATCAAGCGCAGTGGCGAGCTGCTGGCCGAACGCATCTTCAATCTGTATGAGAAAAACGCGACTGATAACTGGCCCTGGATTGAAGATATTCTCACATATGGAAACGGGCGGATCCCGCATGCGCTGCTCTTGTCGGGCCAGTGGTTGGGACGTAAAAACATCGTGGATGCCGGGTTGCGCTCACTGGAGTGGTTGGTACGGATTCAGACCTCCTCAAGCGGGCATTTCAGCCCTGTGGGTAACCACGGCTGGTATCCCAGGGGGGGAGAAAAGGCCCGCTTCGACCAGCAGCCCCTTGAAGCCCTGGACATGATCGAGGCTTGTATCCAGGCCTACCGGGTGACCGATGATTTGAAATGGATTAAGGAGGCCCGGCGTTGTTTTGAATGGTTTCTGGGCAGAAATGATCTCAATGCTCCCCTGTATGACTACAAGACGGGCGGGTGTTGCGACGGCCTTTCTGCCGACGGCGTGAACTTCAATCAGGGGGCCGAGTCCACACTTGCATGGCTTTTGTCGTTGCTGCATATGCATGCCCTGCAGGCGTCGTTGTCCAGCGACACAGCGAGCAACACGCGGGCCCGGGCCCTGGAGAGCGCCGCATGAGTTCACAACCGATTGTGATGGTCAGTTCGTATCCCCCTCGGTTATGCGGGATCGCCACCTTTTGCGAAGAGGCGCGCGAATTTATCCAAAAGGCAAATCCCGATCACGAGGTCTTGGTAATCAGCCACACGGACGGGTCAGGCCCCGGCGTGTTTCCATTGATCGACATGGGCAGAAACGACTGGTGGAAGCCGGTCGCCGGAAAAATCGAAGCACTAAAACCCTATGCCGTCCACATTGAGCACGAATACGGGCTTTATGAGTATCGTGACGAACGGGGCGTGGGGGATGCCAACGATGGATTCCTGGACCTCCTGGAGGCCATCAGTGACTTCCCAATTGTCGTAGAACCCCATACAATCCACGGCCGTCTGAGAGACATTGAGGCCGATTTTGTTTACAAGCTTTGCCGTCGAAGCCACGTGGTTTTGTTCAAGTGTCATTATCAGAAATGGCGACTCGATTGGACGTTTTCAGGACGTGGCTGGGTGATTCCGAGAAATATCATGGTGGTTCCCCATGGGGCCCGTCCGGATAAGCGTTGGGGGCTCCACGAGATTCCCGGACTGCGCAAAGAGTTCGGCCTGGAGGAAGCTGGCCTGGCGGATCATGTGGTCGGGATGATCGGATGGATTCAGTCCAATAAGCGTTGGGACATCCTCCTTTCCATGTGGGAAGAGATCCACGGAGAGATCAAGCGGCGTACGGGTCAAGCTTGGGACCTGCTGGCGGCCGGGGCCATGCGTGACCCCGCGCATAGGGCGGACTATGAAGAGTGGAAAGAAGAGGTCCGGATATTGGCCGGTAAGGGCATCGCTCATTATCATGAATTTATCCCACGAGGCGACGACTACTACAAGATGATGGCCGTGTGTGACTTTATCGTATTGCCATCAACCGACGAGACTCAATCCGGCACCCTGGCACGCATCATCGCCATGAACAAACCCTTTATCACCACCGCTCCCCTGGAAGGCCTGACGGCCCAGGCCCTGGAAAGCGAAGGGGGGCTCTTGTTTACGACCAAGCAGATGCTCCGGGACAAGGTGATCAAAATGGCCTGCGATGAAGCCCTCCGACTGTCTCTGGGTGAGAACCTGAAGCACTACCTGGAGCACGTGGTGTCTTGGGAGGTCGTGGCGGAGCAGTACACTGAGGCGTACAGACTGGCCCGAAAGGCTCAAAAAACAGGCAGGCCCGTGGTGCTAGATCCGGAGTTCTAAGCCCTCGGCGAGGGTGAGTACGCATCGACGGCCCGCGGTCCACAACACCATGCAGCAAGAGGCCGCTCAAGAGGGAGGTTCGGTCTTGCAAAGACATTCATACCAGGAATTGTTTACGCGGTATTCGGGGAACCCAATCATCCAGGGCCTTGACATGCCCTATCCGGTTAATGCCGTATTCAATCCCGGGGCAACCATGGTCAAAGGTGAGACGTTGCTGCTGATGCGGGTTGAAGATCGGCAGGGGATTTCCCATTTTGCGGCGGCACGCAGCCGGGACGGTTTTTCCGATTGGCGAATCGATCCGGTCCCCACGCTGTTGCCCGATCCCCGGACCTATCCGCAAGAGACCTGGGGCATTGAGGATCCCCGAATAACCTTTTTGGAGCACGAGAGGACCTGGACGGTAGCATATACGGGATATTCAAAAGCGGGACCGGTAGTGTGTCTGGCCACCACGAAGGATTTCAAGCACTTTGAACGCATTGGGGCAGTCATGCCTCCGGAAAACAAGGATGCGGCACTTTTTCCCGTTCAGTTTAGTGGGCGCTGGGCCATGCTGCACCGGCCGGTCCCGACCTTTACCGGAGTGGGTGCTCACATCTGGCTTTCCTTCAGCCCGGATATGCGGCATTGGGGCGATCATCAAATGGTGATTCAGGCTCGTACGGGAGGCTGGTGGGATGCCGATAAAATTGGCCTGTCTCCGCCGCCGCTGTGGACTGAAAAAGGCTGGCTTGTGATGTACCACGGGGTTAAGACCACAGCCGGCGGTTGTATTTACAGGGTGGGGCTGGTGCTTCTGGACCCGAACGACCCCACTCGGGTCTTGGCGCGTTCAAGCCGGTGGGCCTTCGGGCCGGAAGCAGGCTATGAGGTCACAGGGGATGTGGACAAGGTGGTTTTCCCCTGCGGCTGGGTTCGGCAAGGCGATGAAATTCGGCTCTACTATGGTGCAGCGGACAAATGCATCGCCGTGGCCACCGCCAGGGTGTCTGAGATGCTTGCCTGGTTACGAGACACAGAAACAGCGTGCGAGGATGTGGTATGAAGGTTGCGATGTTGTCTCCGGTGGCATGGCGCACACCACCCCGGCACTATGGCCCCTGGGAAAGTATTGTTTCGCTGTTGACCGAAGGCCTTGTGCAACGCGGCGTGGACGTGACCTTGTTTGCCACGCGGGACTCGCAAACCCGAGCAAAACTGGTTGGCGTGGTGCCACGCGGATATGAGGAAGATCAGACATTGTTACCCAAGGTCTGGGAGTGCCTGCATATTTCCGAATTGTTTGAGCACGGGGACGACTTTGACGTCATTCATAACCATTTCGACTTCCTGCCCTTGACGTATATGAACATGACGTGCACCCCGGTCGTGACCACGATTCACGGGTTTTCCTCTCCGAAGATTCTTCCGGTCTATAAAAAATACGACGGCCGGGCGTACTATGTGGCGATCAGCCGGTCGGATCGTCATCCCGAACTGCACTATATCGCCACCATCCATCACGGAATCGACCTCAGCCGTTTCACATTCCAGCCGGAGCCGGGGGACTATCTGCTGTTTTTCGGGCGTATACACCATGAAAAAGGGACCCGCGAGTGCATCGAGATCGCCAGAAAAACGGGCATGAAGCTCGTTATCTCGGGTATCGTCCAGGATCAATCTTATTTTGAACACCATGTTCAACCCTATCTGGACGGGGACCGGATCGTGTATGTGGGAAGCGCCGGGCCGGATCAAAGAAACAAGCTGCTGGGCGGTGCATATGCCTTGTTACACCCGATCAATTTTGACGAACCCTTTGGCCTGTCTGTGGTTGAGGCCATGGCGTGTGGGACGCCCGTGATTGCCGTGAATCGCGGCAGCATGCCGGAGGTCATCGCGCACGGGCGAACCGGTTTTCTGGTGGACGATGCAAAACAGATGGCGCAAGCGCTGGGCCGCATTTCTCGAATCGACCGGAGGCAATGCCGAAGGTGGGTTGAACAAAACTTCAGCGCCAATCGTATGGTGGATGCCTATCTCCAGGTATATGAAAAGATTCTATTCGAACAGCAATGCGCTGGAGCCGCACAACAATACGG
>JAFDGP010000177.1 GCA_019309245.1 Deltaproteobacteria bacterium
GTCTTTAGGACGATGCTCTTCTTTGGATTTCAAGTATTCGACATAATCCAAAACTTCGGCATGAACCGATTCCGGCATCGTCTTCAAATTTTCAATTATTTTTTCGAGGGTTGTCATCAGAATCTCCTTTTTTATTCAAAGGCAGATAACATTATTGATTGGGTAGAATATGTTTTGCGGATTCAACGCGCTGAAACATGGTCTGGCACCACCGGTTTCCAGCAAGCCAAACCAGCGATTATAGTGTAACCTAATCATCAAGACCTCCATTTTTTTCAGCAGACCGGTTGTTCGCTTATTGGAGTCGTTTTCTTATCCACGCAGGATCTCTTCGGCAGTCCAGGACAGCGTAGACTCTGACCTCATCTTCCTCGATACGGTAATAGGCGGCAAATGGGAATCTTTTCGAAAGAAGACGGTGGTATTTGCCAAAATGGATACCATGTATGCCCGCAAATAACCTAAGCGACTCGATGTCAGAAAACAGGGATTCCAAGAAATAGCTTCCTACGCCCCTTGCTTGTGATTCATAGAAATAAAAACCTTCCTTCAAATCTTCTTTCGCCGATTCAAGGATTCTTATCTTCATGAAATCGAATTCCGTATATCTTTCTTGGCCTGATCCCAGTCTATAAACTTGTCCTTGCCATTCTTTAGCCCCTGTTGTCTCTCTTTCAAGATATGTTCATGCCAAGAAGGTGAAGAGAAATCTGGAGCACTCCGGCAAATGTCATCCCACAGCCCTTCCATTGCCCTGAGCTTTTCCTCAATGGTCATTTTTTCTGTATTAATAGTCATAGGCCATTTCCTTTCTTATTGGTTTGAAGCGAATATTATTGCTTGGTAGAATATGTTTTGCAGATTCAACGCGCTGAAACATGGTCCGGCACTACCGGTTTTCAGTAGGCCGAAGCAGCGATTATAGTGTAACCTAATCATCAAGACCTCCGGTTTTTTTCTGATCCTGGAAGTACACAGACACCGCCATTTTGAAATAGGAAACAACCGGCTAACGTATGGGTTGGTATCATAAAAAGTACATTATGTCAAGGTGTTCGGGATTCCCAGATCCACCGGTGGCCGAATTTTCCGGATGGCCTTAATGACCAGGAATTGTCTTTACCCATTGCTGTCCAGCTACCCCCCCGATGTCCCGCGCGAATCGCCGAGTCCACCTCGGACGGATGCTGGGTCTGTTGCGCCATAGCTTAAGGCAAAGGGAGATGGTGTGGGGGCTGAGGGGAAATACCCCCGGCTACCCGATTATGGAAAAATCAGGATTGGTAAACAGTGTACTCGTCCAAGAGTCTTCGGATCATTTTTTGATACTGCGTGTTGTGTTTTTTCGCCTCTTTCTTAAAAAATTCTACACTCGTTTTGCTGAGCGCTATGGTGACCTTCACCGTTTCATCCTTCAAGGCAAGTTCCTCTGGTGAAGGAAGAAAATCCGGAATAACCTTTACCTTCCCAACAGGCTCATCCGTGTATTTTATTTTCCCTTTCATAGATTTTCTTTCCTTTTCGCCAATAGCCGGCGCCGATTATTCTGATTCTATGCGTCCGGTATGTGAATCTGACGGTCAGAATCCCATCCGAAACCTTGCCAAGGCAATAATACCTCTTTTCATCTGCGCTGCCCGGCTGCCCGATTGGGCAATCAGCTTAAAACAATTCCAGAAGTTCCATTGGGTGCCCGATTATTTTAACGGCGCCGGATTCTCGCAACTCCTTCTCCGAACGAAAGCCCCACATCGCGCCAACAGGGAACATGTCGGCGGCAACAGCGGTTCTCATATCGATGTCACTGTCGCCAAGATAGACAAACTCCTGTGATGGAATATCCAAACACCGGGCTATCTCTCGTGGACCTGTGGGGTCAGGCTTCATGGCGACTCCGTCCCTTTGCCCTAGTACTTTTGCAAACTTCCAGCCGGAGAGAAATTCCTGGACGCAGAGATCAGCAAAATGCTGAGGCTTGTTTGTAAGTATAGCCATCTTAATCTGTTTTGCAGTGAGGGCATCCAGCAATTCCGATACCCCTTTATACGGCTTGGTCTTGTTGTTCCAGTTGCGGTTGTACTCTTTGCGAAAAGCCTCCAAGCACTTTGCTACCAGTTCGTCATTGCGCTTCTCCAGTGGCAGTGCGCGTGATACAAGCATGGCTGCGCCGCTGCCGACGAAATACCGAAAAGCCTCTGTTGGGTGTGTTGGAAGCCCTCGATGATGCAAGACTCGATTCAATGAGTCAGCAAGATCCTCCAGTGTGTCAAGCAATGTCCCATCCAGGTCAAAAATGACAGCCCTGTACTTCACACAATTGTCCTCGTATTTTTTTGGCCCTTCGGGGGTGCCGATTCTATCGGATCTGCTTTGTTGGTGGGCGCTTGAAGTACAACAGTACGTCGGCACGCCCACCGCCTCGCATCTCCGGCAAACTCGGCAACCGATGGATCCGGGTTGTTGGCCTCTACTTCTTTTTTATCAATTTTTCCAATAGGACATCTTCAACATTTCTTCTCGAATCAATGATTGCCATGATATATACTTTGTTTTCATATACTTTGTACATCACCCGCCAGGGAGGAATGATTAACTCTCGATAGATTAGAATCCCTTGTTTTTGTAGTTCGGGGATATGGCGACCACGATGAGGAGAAGAACGAAGTGTCTCTATTTTGGTTTTAATTTGCGTAAAAAGCTTTCGTGCAGTTAATGGGCTGTCCTGGGCCATATAGTCAATGATTTCTTCAAAATCATCAACGGCAGATTTGGCCCATATTACTTTAAAATTTTGTCCCATCACTCATTTCAATTTTTCTTGAATTTTCTCCATAACCAGATCATTGGACATCACGTCATTATTTTTAATTTCTTCCTCTGCTAAAGATAAAATTTTTAATACTCCAATGGCATTTCTCATTTTTTCGAAACTTTTTGGATCTTGTAATACAGCCCTGGGTTCACCATTTTGGGTTATGATTACCGGGCGTTGGGTCTCATTAATCTGTTTTAACAAATCTGCCGCCTTTGATTTCAAATAGCTGATCGGCTTAATGTCATTAGAAATATTCATTTTTTTCACCTCCAGTCTTTTTATGGTATCAAATTCAGACTGGATGTCAAGGCTATCTTTGGGCCAACATTATTGATTGGGTCCTGATGCCGGAACTTCGTCTCGGACTCATTTATTCTTGCCCGCCCCGCCGGTTGCACTTTCCAGCCATCTTTGGTAATGGACAGCCGTAGCGGTTCACCCTTGCTTTTCGGAGGCCGGTCATGACCAAGCAATCGGAAGTCATCTGGAAGCCCACGCGGGCGTATATCGAGGGGGCTCGCGTAAAGGGGTTCATGGACCAGTGGGGCATCAAGACATATCAGGCGCTTTATAAGAGGTCGATTGCGGATATCACGTGGTTTTGGCCTGCGGCCATGGACTATCTGGGCGTGCACTGGCACCGTCGGTACGACACGGTCCTGGATCTGGACGGCTCCAGGACCTTTGAAAGGGCGCGATGGTTCATCGGGGGCAAGCTCAGCATCGCCTACAACTGCCTCGACCGCCATGCCCTGGACCCTGCGGCCGCAAACCGCCTGGCCTTTATCTGGGAGACCGAAGACGGCCGGGTGGAAAAATGGACCTACCTGGAGTTGTTTCGGGCGGCCAATCAATGCGCCAATGCGTTAAAGGCCCTTGGGGTCAAAAAGGGCGTAACCGTGGGGCTGTACATGCCGATGATTCCGGAACTCCTTGTGGCGTTCTGGGCCTGCATGAAGCTCGGCGCGCCCCTGATTCCGATATTTTCAGGCTTTGGAGCAAAACCCCTGGCGGTCAGGCTGGCCGATGCAGGCGCCAGGGTCCTTCTGACCGCTGATGTCGGGTTCTACAAGGCCAAACCCATCAATCTCAAGAAAACCTGTGATCAGGCCGCCAAACACGTGCCGAGCCTGGAACACATTGTGGTGGTTCAAAGGTCGAAAAGAAAGATCGCCTGGGAAAAAGGCCGGGATTTGTGGTGGCATGAGGTGGTGCCGCCGCAATCCGACGCCTTTGAAACAACCGTGCTGGATGCAGAGGATCTGGCCATGATTCTTTATTCGTCCGGCACCACGGGGAAGCCCAAGGGGACCCTGCATCGGGTCGCCGGCGTGTTTGCCCAGGTGACCAAGGAACTGGGCTTTCATTTCGACGTCAAGCCCGATAGCCGGTTCTACTGGATCACCAATATCGGATGGATGATGGGGCCCTGGCAGATCATGGGGGTTCAGCATTTCGGGGGCTGTTTTGTGATCTACGAGGGCAACCCCTTGTATCCGGACCACGAACGCGTTATCGACATGGTGGCCCGGCACAGGATCACGCACCTGGGGGTGTCGCCCACGTATTGCCGGAGCCTGAAAACAAAAGGCGAGGAGTGGCTTCGAAAATACGACCTGTCTTGCTTGAAATTTCTGGGCTCCACAGGGGAACCCTTTGATCCTGAGAGCTACCTGTGGGTCTTTCAACATATCGGCCGCTCGCAGGTGCCGATTATCAACATCAGCGGCGGCACCGAGATGTGCGGTTGCCTGGTCTCGCCGTCTCCCCTGACTCCCTTGAAGCCTTGTTCCGTGGGCATGCCCGGGCTGGGCATGGCGGTGGGGATTGCCGATGACAACGGCAAACTCATCAAAGTGGGAAAGGGCCACCTGGTGCTTCTAAAGCCTGCGCCGTCATTGACCCGGGGATTTCTCGGCGACTGGCAGCGGTACCTGGATACGTATTTTTCCTGGGAGAAAAATCCCGACGTCTGGTACCATGGGGATTACATCCGGCGCGATGAGGCGGGGCAACTGACGCTTCACGGCCGTTCAGACGACACCATCAACGTGGCCGGTGTGAGGACCGGGGCGGGGGAAGTCGAGTCCGCCCTGATGGACCATGATGCGGTGCGGGAGTCCGCTGTGATCGGTGTTCCCGACAGGTTGAAAGGTTCTGACATCGTATGTTTCGTGATTCTCAAAGATAGGGTCAAGCCCTCTGAGGCCCTGAGGACCGAGCTGATTCAACATGTGGCGAAGGTCATGGGCAAGAACCTGAGGCCCAGAGCGGTGGAATTCGTGCCGGATCTTCCCAGGACCCGGTCCATGAAGATTGTCAGAAAGGCGATCCGAAATAAGTACCTTGGCCTGGCCCCGGGCGATCTGGCCTCTGTGGAAAACCCCGGCGCACTGGATCATATCCCGGTGGGACCTGATTTGTAGGAAGGAAACCGGTCATGCCATACGAAGCCGTCATCGGTCTGGAGGTCCACGCACAACTGCTGACCGAATCCAAGATATTCTGTGGGTGCTCCACCGCGTTCGGGGCCCCGCCCAATACCCACACCTGTCCGGTTTGCCTGGGCATGCCGGGCGTGCTGCCGGTGCTCAACCGCAAGGTGGTGGACTATGCCCTGCGCATGGCCCTGGCCACGGGGTGCACCATCGCCCCGGAAAGCCGTTTTGCGCGCAAGAACTATTTTTATCCGGACCTTCCGAAAGGCTATCAGATTTCCCAGTACGAGCTGCCGCTTGCCGAACACGGTCAGGTTCAACGGCACGATCAAGACCATCGGGATTACCCGAATCCACATGGAAGAAGATGCCGGAAAGCTCATTCATGACCCGTACCGGCCGGTCAGCAAAGTGGATTTCAACCGCACCGGTGTCCCTCTGATCGAGATTGTCAGTGAGCCGGACATGCGCACGCCCGAGGAAGCGGGCGCGTATTTGCGACAACTCCGGGCGATATTGCGCTACCTGGAGATCTGTGACGGCAACATGCAGGAGGGAAGCTTCCGGTGTGACGCCAATGTCTCGATCCGGCCCGTGGGGCAAGAGGCGTTTGGCATCCGCACTGAGTTGAAGAACATGAACTCGTTTAAGCACGTGGAAAGTGCGCTGGCCTATGAAATCCAGCGCCAGAAATCCATTGTCGAAGATGGGGGGCAGGTCGTCCAGGAAACCCGGCTTTGGGACCTGGACAAAGGGGTCACCGTCTCGATGCGCGGCAAGGAAGAGGCCCACGATTACCGGTATTTTCCCGATCCCGACCTGGTGCCGGTGGTGGTGGATGATGCATGGATCGAGGCGGTCAAAAAGACATTGCCCGAGCTTCCCTTTGCCAAAAAGACACGGTTCATTGAGACTTATGATCTGCCGGCCGCAGATGCAGAGCTGCTGACCAGTTCCCGGGCCCTGGCGGATTACTTTGAGGCCTGTGTCAAACGATTTCCTAATCCGAAGATGGTCAGCAACTGGGTCACGGGCAGCCTGCTGGCCGTGTTGAACGCTCAGGAAAAGACCATTGAAGAATCGCCTGTCGGGGTTGAAGACTTGGCCGCCCTGTTGGAACTGATTGATTCAGGGGTGATTAGCGGAAAG
>JAFDGP010000178.1 GCA_019309245.1 Deltaproteobacteria bacterium
CAGTCCAATGCCTGTGGCATTGCCGTCCGAATGAGGGCTCAGATCCCGAACGAAGATGCGTTTGACATGGGGCGCAACAAAAAAATCTCCGATAATGTCCCGATGCCGGCCGGTCACATTGGAGTCCATGCCGATGCCGCTGATGTGCTTTCCGATTTCATCCACAATCAAGATGTCAAGGCCGTCGAACGGGATCACCGGGAACATGGCGAGGGCCTCTTTAAGCAGCGCCTGTTCCGTTTCAAACCAGCCCTCAGGCGTCACCGAAGTGATCTTGGCCACATGCCGACGGCCGTCTTCTAGTACGGCAAGACCGAATAGCACCGAAAAGTTTTTTAGGATCAATGCGGCTGCGTCCTGCAGGATGGTAAAGCCATGATTCACCGCGGCCTGATGGTAGAGTGTTGCGCCCCGGGCCTTCCCCAGGCCGACGGTCAGCATTTTGGTCAGCCCGCTTTCAATGGGGGCGCGAAACTTTGTGTGCGGCTTGACCCGGTTGACGACTACGATGTGGTCGGCTGATGCGGCGTGGCGGGCGACGACGACAGGCGGCCCCGGATCCAGAGTGCCAATTTGGACCACGTCGGATCCCGCCTTGATGGGCGCACCTACGGTCGATTCCGTGATTCCGAGCCGGGCTAGGACCTTGGATTCCCCTTCGGCCGTGCCGCCCCCGTGGCTACCCATGGCGGGCACGATAAAGGGCTTTAGATTGTACCGGCGCAGATGGCCAATAACGCCTTCCACGATCGAGGGCAACTCGGAAATCCCCCGGCTTCCCACAGCCACGGCCACGGCATCGCCCGGGCTTGTGGAGCCCTTTATGTCCACAGTGGCCAATGTTCGCTCGACAGCCGGACCGATCGGCCCCACGTCTCGCTCATAGAGGCGCTGTTCAACGGTGGCCATACGGGGATAGTTCACGGCGATTAATACGTATAAAACCCTTTTCCCGTTTTTCGGCCCAGATACCCTGCGTCCACATATTTTCTGAGTAAAGGACAAGGCCTGTACTTATCGTCGCCGAAGCCCTTATGCAGGACTTCCATGATTGCCAGGCAGGTATCCAGGCCGATGAGGTCGGCCAGGGCCAGGGGGCCCATCGGATGGTTCATCCCCAGCTTCATGACCGAGTCGATGGCCTCCGCTGTGCCCACGCCCTCGTACAGAGCAAACACGGCCTCGTTGATCATGGGCATGAGGATGCGGTTGGAGATGAACCCCGGAAAATCATTGGCGGTGACCGGCGTCTTTTTCATCGCCATGGCGAGCTCTTCTGTGACCTTGTAGGTCTCGTCGGAAGTGGCAAGGCCCCGGATGATTTCCACCAGCTTCATCAAGGGCACGGGATTCATGAAGTGCATGCCGATCACCTTTTCCGGACGGCCGGTTGCCGCTGCGATCCTCGTGATAGGAATGGAAGACGTGTTCGTGGCCAGAATTATATCCGGCCTGCACATGCCGTCCAGTTGTCCGAAGACCTTCAACTTGAGGGCCTCATCTTCGATGACGGCTTCGACGACAAAATCGACATCTTTAAAAGGTTCAAGGCCTATGGTGGTCTGAAGGCGATTCAGGGCGGCGTTCCTGTCATTGTCCGTAATGCGGTCCTTTTTGACCAGGCTCGAAAGGCTCTTTTCGATCCGCTGGATGCCGCGCTCCAGAAATGCCTTTTCAATGTCATTAAGTACCACCGAAAAGCCATTCATGGCCGCCACCTGGGCAATGCCGGCCCCCATTTGGCCAGCCCCGATGACCCCTAATTTTTTGATCATGTCAGTCCTCCCTGCAACCAAGGTTTCTCCGCTTCGGAAAGCATGTAAATCCCATCGGAGTTTTTCTTGAACCCGAGTTTTTTCAGGTCGTTTTCATTGTCGATACGCACCAGGCTGTCCATGAGGTATTCGGCCTCATCTCGATCAAAATTATAGACATGGTCTTCCAAAAAAATGTAGGCGGGTTCCATGCCCTGCTCAGGCTTTACGTAAAACGGATACGAATAGGCTTCTACGTCGTTTGCCTCGCAACGGGCTATGGGTTTGTCCTTCATTTTCTATTTCCAGTCGGCACCGAGGCCGGTACCGCGCCGGCGAGACGGGAAGCGAGGTCTACAACACCTTGGCGAGAAGGCCGTTTCGACCTTGTTCTGTGCTGAACGTCGACGAGGTCGAGCACACGGGATCGTTTCCATCTAAAAATGACCCTTTATGGATGGAAACAAGAGGCGATCGGCCGCATCCTTCGGCCCCTTGCCGGCCTTGGAGCGGGGCCTCAAAATGCGTGCCCCTCCCGCCAGAAGAGGCGGGAGGGACTCGATTGTATCAACCCCCAACCGGTTAGCCGTTTGGGAGATCGTAACATTCTAGGTCTCTTCTACCGTGACAGCTCCCGGTTCGCAGACTTCAACACAGCTTTCGCACCCGAGACACTCCTCGGCGTTGACAGGTTCGGATTTTTCGTCTTGAAGTTCAAAGACCTCGACAGGGCAGACTTCCACACATTCCCCGCATCCGATACACTTGTCCTTGTCCACTGACGGTGTAAACATACGCTCACCCCTCCTTTCTGATCTGATTTTTAAAAAGGCGTCATATTGAGGATATGGTTCAGGATCTCAATACCCTTTTTTGCGCCTGTGTCCTATACACCAATTATTCAAGGCCGTCAAGTTTTCTCGGTCTCAAAAGTGTGTTGAGTTTAACTTAATCTGCTCTTAAGAAACTCAATCCAAATCGCGGCGCGCGCATTGAGAACAATATGTGTTTTTTGCAGCGAAAACTTAAAAAGATGATCACGAAATCACGAAATAAAAAAGATTCAGGTTTTCGTGTTTTTATCCTTTCGTGATTTCGTGATAAATTTTTTCTTTTTTGGTCCCGGCTCGTCCGGGTTGCGAATTAAGATCTTTAATTCCAGAGTTTCTTTCATAAATGAGTCCAAGGACGAGGCCTTGGACTCAGGTGCTAATATATTACACCCGGGTTCAAGAAACCAACCAGGGTATGGCAAATTCTTTGTTCTTGATGGGCTGTTCCTCCGATTCCATAGCGGCGCATCAGCAGGGCGGCCGTGTCGATATTGGGGATCAGGTTCCAGTGCAGGGTGGGTTTCAGGTCTTCCCGGCTCTGCACCCCGGCGGATCCTGAGCCCTGGGCGACAAAAATACGTTCAAGGGCCTGTGTTGTCCGTTCGTCCGAGGTCCGATCCCAGGGGCTGGTCAAGATATCCGTGAACAGGGCCTCCGCGGCATCCCTGGAAGCGTTATCGGCCGATTGATCTTGAGCGTCAGGCACCTCAAAACAACCCAGGTCCCAGGCTTCGTCCATGTCTTCCAGAAAGTCACTCCATACAGCGGGAGAATCGGTCACCAGGATCCCCGATTGCACCGGCGCGCGGCAGAATAGACGGCTCCACGCAAACATACGCCCGGTAGTCATGACCGCGCCGGGGTCGCTCTTGAGGTGCATTGGCGTGCGCCCCTGCGGCATGATGGGGGATTCATCAGGGCTGTCCAGGCGGAAGAAGGCCTCCAGGGCGCGGTTTTTCTCTCCCACGGTCTTGAGCCGGCTGTTCATTTCGTGCACTTGCTGGTCGTGATCATGGGCCAGCCGGAGAAAGAGCTGTGAAACAAAGTCAGGGTCGTCAACCGGCCGAGGCGTTTTCTTGACAGACCCCTTGATGTGGGAGGCCAGTTCGGGCACCACGGGTTGAGCGGGGCAGAGCCTGTTCGCGGCGTGTTTCAAGTACGCCATGTCCGCATCCGGATACTGGGTCGCCCATGCATGCATGTCTTTGATGCTGGCGGCCAGCGCCCGTTCGTCCGTGACGCCCGCCAGGGGCACCCGAACCTCCAGCCGGCATTGTTTGACCCAAGAGTCAAGGTCTTCGGAGACCGTACAGCCAACCGGTTGATATACCACAACGCCTGGGAAAACCCTCAGAAGGGTTTCCAGGACCAGGTTGGTGATCCAGGTGAAAGGAAAATAGATTGCGCTAAGCCGCGTCGTCGATTGCTTTTCCACCTTGCACACATAACACCCTATCGGGTTTTCCAATCATACCGCATTCGGCTGTTCACCCAATAGCCATGAATGGCATGGATTTGAGTGCATTCTCATCCGCTGATTTTCGTATCCCTGGGCTGTACTCCCAGGGCTTTGAGTTGTTCTCTGATCTTGTCGGCAAGGGCCCAATTCTGGTTACGTCTGGCCTCTTGTCTTTGACGGATCAACTGCTCGATATGGGTGTCCAACGAGGGCTGTTCAAATGAAAAGAGATTGACCACATCGTTGATTCGGCTCAAGGCTTGAATGATTCGTTTTGCCGCTGTCTTGTCGATCCGGCCATCGGTGAGCAAGCGATTGATCTTTCGGACCTGTCTGAAAATGGAAGCCATGGCCCGAGAGATATCCAGATCATCGTCCAGAGCGTCGGTGAATTCTGTTTTCAAATCGTACAGAAGCTGGTCCAGCTCGGCGTAAGCCGGTCCTGTTTGTTCCACATCGGCAAGCCTGTGGACGCATTCGTCCAGGCGTTTAAGGGCTCCGGCCGCCTGGTCGAGGGCCTTGTAAGAGAAGGGCAGCGGTTTGCGGTGGTTGTGGGACAACATCCAGTACCGAATGGCGCGGCCGCTGTAGCCTTTGTCCAGAAGATCGCGAACATAGGGCACCCCCGGGCCCGCCTCGGCCTTTTTGCCTTGAGACAGGACGAGTTCGGTATGGATCCAGCAGTTGGCCAGGACGCTGCCCGTGGCTGCACCGCTGATGGCGATTTCGTTTTCGTGATGAGGAAACAGCAGGTCCTTGCTGCTGGTATAGATATCAAAGGGACATCCGAGATACTTCATCGCGATGGCCACAGACTGAATATGCCAGCTCGGCCTGACGTTTCCCCACTCGGTTTTGGTGTAAATGCCCCGTCTGAGTTCAGAGAGCTTTGCCCTTTTCAGAAGGGTAAAATCTCTCGGGTTGTCCTTTTCATATTCGTCCAGATCCACAGTAGAGCCGAGGCGAATCTTGTTGAGGTCCACCCCGGACAGCTTGCCATAGCCGGCAAAACGGGAGATATCAAAGTAGACCGATTGAAGTTTTTCGTACGCGAATCCTTTTTCCAGGAGTTTCGAAGTCAACGCAATCATCTCTTCAATGTGGTCACTCGCCCTGGCATACCGGGTGGCCGGTTTGACTCCCAAGGCCTCCATGTCGTCCAGGAATGCCCGGAAATGGCTGTCTGTAAAGGCCCTGATATCAATTCCCGCCTTTTCGGAGGCCTGGATCGTCTTGTCGTCCAGGTCCGTGATATTCATGATGTGGGTGACGTCATAGGCTTTGTATTCCAGATAACGGCATAGCAGATCTGCCAGGATGAACCGGCGACACTGTCCGATATGGATCCGGTTGTCGACCGTGGGTCCACACGTAAATACCGAGACCCGCGGGGGGGCCAAGGGCTGAAGGGGTCGCTTGCTGCGGGTCAGGGTGTTATAGAACTGAAGTGTTGTTTCTT
>JAFDGP010000179.1 GCA_019309245.1 Deltaproteobacteria bacterium
ATTATTAAAGAAAAGATTCAGCTGGTGCCCCGCGAGACGGTTGCAGCCCGACGCAAAAAGGTCATGGCTTTCTTGACGGCCTGGCAGGAGGCCTTTAACTCGGGAGACCGGCAAGCCTATCTGCAGTACTACAAGCAGGAACCCAAAGACGCCAAAAGGCTATGGCAGGGTTGGAACACGATTCGCACTCAATGGGCAGCCGGCGGTATGCCGTTTCGAATAGGATTGAAAAATATGACCTTGGCCCAAGGCGACACATGCATTGTCGCCCTGTTTGATGAATTCGTGGAACTGGGCCCACATTCCGCCCGGACGGGCATCAAGAAGGTCTTTTTGGAACCGGACCAGGGCTCCTGGAAGATCCTCGGCGAGCAATACCAGCCCGAAGAGATGGAAACCAGCGAGATGCCCATTTTGGCGGCCCTGGCACGCCTGGACGGATACCGAAAAGACTACAAGGCCGTCACCGACCTGATCGCCCAATGGGCCGAGGCCTGGAGTGCAAAGAACATTGTCCGGTACCGGGCCTGTTATGCGCGAGATTTTTATTCCAAAAAGATGGATCTGAATGCATGGATCCGGTATAAGAAGAGGTTAAATAAGCGCTACGCTTGGATCAAGGTCACCATCAAGGACCTGGAGCTGTCCAAGGACGGCGATCGCATCATCGCGACCTTCTTGCAGAAATATGAATCCAGCGCGAACCGGTCGGTGGGAATCAAGCGCCTTCGTTTAAAAAGGGTTGGAGGGGCATGGAAGATTTACCGAGAGACGTGGCACGAGATCTGAGACGGTCCCGTGAGCGACGGAAATCCAAGCCGTCGGGGGCATGGACGCTTCTCCTGGTGGGCGATCTGGGCCGAATTATCTCTTTTCGTGTCTCCAAGGCGACCCTTGTCGGGATGCTGGCGGCTGTTGTTGCCGTGTGCGCGTTTTCCGCTGCGGCCATGGTCTTTTATGTCGGGGCGCGACTGGAGAACAAGGCCTTGCACAAAGACTTGGTATCCGTCAATGCGGCATTGAATTTGGCGATCAAAGCCAAAGAAGACGCTGAGGTCCGCCTGAGATTGATTGCCGGAAAGACCCGGCCTGGCCAAACCGCAGCATCCGAAAAGAAAGCCTCCCCGCAAAAGAAGGGGACGCCGGCCGCCGCCCCGCGTTCAAAACCCTCACTCGTCTTGGCCAAAGCCGCGCCGAAGGCAGCCCGCCCCGCGGCAAAAGCAGATGTGCGTCGGCACGAACAGACGCAACCCAAACCCCAGTCCGCGCACCCCAAAAAGGAAAAACCAGCGGTCTCCAAGGCTCGTTCTGCCTTTGTGACGGCCGAAGCGGCCGCCCCCCGGGCGGCTGGTGAAAAACACCCGGCCCCGGGCACCACGCCGAACGCCAAGCCGGCAGCCGCCTCGCCCGGGTCTCGGCAATCCACCGAAACAGCTGAGCCGGAAGGACAGGGTTCGAAGACATCCGTTTCCGCCCAAGACCTGTTGATAGAAAATCTGGAAATCTGGTCTCAGAAAGACAAGAAGGCCATCCGGTTTCAATTCAGCCTGAAAAATGCTGGTGATCCGGGTAAAAAGATCAAGGGCTATACGTTTGTGGTCCTCAAACCGGAGGCCAGTTCTTCGGAACCGTCCCGTGGATCGCCATGGACGCCATTGAAAGAAGGGCGCCCGGAACTTTATAAAAGAGGTCAGTTCTTCTCGATTGCCCGGTTTAAATATGTTCGCGGGACCATGCCCCAGATCCAGGATGTGACCCGCTTCAAGACCGCAACGATCTATGTATACACGGAGTCCGGGGACCTGGTCCTGGAAAAGGTCTACGACTTGGCAGATGTCTTAAGGTCATGACGGCCCGGCCAGCGCCTGTATCATGAGAACGGATCATGTTTGATATCTCCCCGCCGCCACATCCATTGATGGCCCTGCGCCGACGCCTCGGCATAGGGCTCTTGGTTGCTGTATTGCTCCTGCCGGGCACCGCCTGGGCCAAGCGCACCCATGAGGTCTTTTTCAAGGGGACCGACTACGAGCTTCACGTATACCGGCGGTACGGACGGGAACCGGGAAGGACCCTGCTGCTGATCGGTGGAATCCAGGGCAACGAGCCCGGGGGCTTTCTCTCAGCAGACCTTTACGCCGATATGGCACTGGCCAAGGGCAACCTGATCGTGGTCCCCAGGGCGAACTTCTATTCGATCGTTTTGAACAAACGCCAGGTCAACGAAGACATGAACCGCAAATTCGGCCCGGACACCAGGACGGATTATGAAGCAAAGATCGTGTCGATCCTCAAACAGCTGATTTCGGAAAGTGACTGCCTGTTGAACCTGCATGACGGCTCGGGCTTCTATAGTCCCCGATGGGAAGGGCCGATGAAGAATCCGATGCGTTTCGGCCAATCCATCATCGCGGATTGCGAAACATACACCGTGCCCGGCACCGGTCATACCTTGAACTTGGGGGACATGGCCCGACGGGTGGTCAAAAAGGTCAACACCCGTATCAAGGAAAAGGATTATCAGTTCAAGTTCAACAATCATCACACCCGGGAGTCGAATACCCGCCATCCGGAACAACGCAAGTCCGCCACTTATTACGCGCTGTTCACCTGCGGCATTCCGGCGTTCGGCATCGAGACCAGCAAGTCATTGCCGTTGGAGATGAAAGTACGGCATCATATCCTTGCCATCAACGCCTTTATGGAGCTGCTGGATATCATCCCCGAAAGTCCGGGCGTTTATCTGGACCCCCCGGTTATGCAATACGTGGTCATGGCCGTTAACGACAACATCCCCTTTGCCATTCCCAACGGCCACAGCCTGCGCATCCGGGAAGGGGATGTGGCCAAGATCTTTCATGTGGAGGCCAACTACAAACGTGGAATCAGCGCTGATATCGTGGGCTTCGGCACCATGAATGACATGGGAAAGCCGATCCGGATCACGCACCCCACCCAGGTTATCGTCCGAAAAGATCATCACCCCTGCGGGATGATTAACATCGTTTTGGACCGGGGCCCGGCCCGAACCCCCACGGTATCTGCACTGCCGGAGGTCTTGTTTTTCGAAACCAGGATCAACGGTGAAAAGCAGCTGTTTACAAACAACGCCTCGGCAAGACTAGTGCGCGGAGACCGTTTTGAGCTGGTGGATGTCATTACGAACCTGGCAAATCCTTCCGAGGTGGTGGCCAATTTCAAGGGGTACGTGGGGAACCGAAAGGTAAACACCGGTGAAGATCGAGGCTATGTGATACACACCGGCCGTGATCTGTGGAAACGCTACTCGCTTGACGGAAAGGGCAAGAAGTATCAGATCGTGGTCACCCATGGGGAGGCCGTCCTGGGCCGCCTTTTTGTGGAGCTGGTAGAGCCAAAGCTGGACTATGTCATTCTTCAGGTCAATGGAGGCTCCAAGCACTGCCTGTATCCTGGGGATTCTTTGCCCATCGATCGCAATGACACGATCAACATTGTGGATATCAAGACCAATGTCTTGGCCAATGCCGGCGTTTGCGCCTTTTTGAAAGGCCGTCGAACCAGGATCCCCATGTTCCGTGAAGCACAGACGGTCACGCCGAGTCTGGCGTTACAGGATATGCAATATGCCGGAAATTATACGATCGAGGTCGAGCGGGAGCGGTCCGTATTCGGCTCCGTCTTGCTGGATCTTCAACAAAAAGGAGGCGGCCCACATGGCAGCGATCAAGGCTAAATCAAAGGGGCTTTCGGTCATAGACACCGGCATCACCGTGGAAGGGACGATTCGCGCTCACGGCAGGCTCGTCATTGCCGGAGCCGTCGAAGGGACTCTACTCGGCGACGATGTGGTGACTGCTAAAGGAAGCCGTGTCACCGCCCGGGCAGAGGTGGACGATCTCGTCATCGCCGGCGATTTTGAAGGCGATGTCACTGCTCGAAAGAGTTTGACCATTTTACGAACCGGCAACTTTACGGGTAACATCGTCTGTAAAACCCTCAGCCTGGAGGCGGGCGGCAGGCTTAACGGACACGTGGAGCCGATGGATACCCCCCAATCCACAGCGCCCCCCCAGACCGAATTGGGCACCCCACTCCAAACCGATCATCCGTCACGGACCGAAAAAGATATTCCCTGAGCCGGACTGTCCACGACGCCCCCCTTTTTTGAGAAAGATAAAAAGATTTTCGTGCTTTTGTGCTCTCGTGATACTTTTTAGGGTATCTTTTTGGCTCCAAGCCGCCCGGGGCAGAACCAGATCCGACACCCGGCAATCTCTTGTGAAAGCGGGGACCCCATGGTATTAAACGGACCGATATCGAAGGATGCAAACCATGTTAGATCAGTATTACATGGGGATCGATCTGGGTTCGGTCAGTCTCAACGCGGCCGTGGTAGACGCCGCCGGCCGCGTCAGGCATACCGTATACAAGCGCACCCGGGGCCGCCCTTTGACCGTTCTGTTGAACTGCCTGGAGGAATTGGCCAGCCGGTTTGAGACTGTTTTCGGGGTGGTAGTCACCGGGAGCGGCCGCAAGCTCATCGGGACCATCTTAGACGCCCCGGACGTCAACGAAATTGTAACCCAGGCCAGGGCGGCGTGCCATTTCCATCCTGAGGTACGAACCGTCGTAGAGATCGGCGGCCAGGATTCAAAACTCATCTTCATTGACCGGGACCGCCCAACGGGCGAGCCTGTAATCCTGGACCACACCCTCAATGACGTCTGTGCGGCAGGCACCGGCTCGTTTCTGGACCTGCAAGCGCACCGGCTGGGCATGGACGTCAAAGACCTCGGCCCTCTTGCCCTGAGGGCCGAACATCCCGCTCGAATCTCCGGCCGGTGCAGCGTGTTCGCCAAGAGCGATATGGTCCACCTGCTTCAGGAAGGAACCCCAAAAGCAGATATCGTCGCGGGACTGTGTGACGCATTGACCTTGAATTTTATTACAAATCTGGGAAAAGGCCGGCCGCTTGTCGAACCGATCATCTTCCAGGGCGGGGTGGCAGCGAATGCAGGCGTGGTCAAGGCCTTTGAAAAACGATTGGGACTCGCCCCGGGCCGCCTGATTATTCCTGAAAATTTTCTGGTCATGGGGGCAGTCGGATCGGCCATCATCGCCCGTCATTCCCGGCCGACAGAACCCAGCCCCCTGAACCGGCTTATCCACGACGTGCGGCAGGCCATTGCCACGGCCAAGAGGCATCGCCCCACTACAGCCCGCCTGGCGCCTCTGGTGTCACGAAACGGCTCGAAAAAAAATGTCGACCGATACTACGATATCCCGGCCGATACCGGCGAGGTGTACCTGGGGGTTGACGTTGGAGCGGTGAGCACCAATATCGTTTTGATTGATTCCCAGGGTGTATTAAGAGCCAAGCAATACTGGTACACCCGGGGCGAGGCGATTGAAACCGTCCGGCGGGGCCTGGCAGAGATGGGAGACAGGGCCGACGGGCGGGTGCGTGTATGTGGCGTCGGGGTCACCGGAAGCGGGCGGTATTTCATTGGAGA
>JAFDGP010000180.1 GCA_019309245.1 Deltaproteobacteria bacterium
TATGGCAGCCCCGGATGTGCATTCGGACCCAACAACCGTTAGCGATTCAACCGGACTCGCACAAAGGGAAAAACAAATTGCTCGCACCCAACGCAAGCTTGCCGAGCTCAAACAGCAGGAAGCCTCCATTATGGAGGCGTTGGAACGCCTGAATTTTGAGTTAAACGTGTCCCGATCCCGGCAAAAGTCCCTTGAAGGGCAACTAAAAAAACTCAAACAACAAAGCGCCCGCACAACACAAGCCCGGCGGACATTAAGGTCGCAGACGATCCAACTTAAACGGCGCGCCGCCCGGCGCCTGATCGCTTTTTATAAACTGACCCGTTTGGGCATTGCTCCAATCGTGCTCTCCTCCGAGACATTTTGGGAATTCCGGCTCAAGACGCTTGCGCTTCAAAGGATCTTGGGTGCCGATGCCCGCCTTTGGGACCGCCTGGAAGAAAAAAACAACGAACTCAAAGCGCTGGCAGAACGCCTGGTTGCTCAAAGACAACACAAGCAGAAATTGCTTGAGGCGCTTCGCAAACAGGAGGCTGAAACGTCAAAAAGAAAGGCGGCGCGGGCTGCCCTGCTTGAACGGATTCAAAACGAAAAAACTGTGACGCAGGCTGCCCTGATCTCAATGAAACAAACGGCGAACAAACTAAACGGGGCGATCGAAACGTGGACTCGCGCGGCCCCGCATCCCGAAAACCAAAAGAAACCCGGCGCGTTTCTTGCACAAAAAGGTCTTTTACCGATGCCCGCGGCTGGCGAGTTGACCGGGACGTTTGGGCGATCCCGTAACATCGGGCCGTACAATTTGCCGGTATTTAGAAGTGGAATCAACATCAACGCCACGGCCGGCTCTCTGGTTAAGGCGGTCTGGAGTGGACGTGTTGTCTACGCCAATTGGTTCAAAGGATATGGAAACGTCGTGATCATCGACCACGGGGCCCATTACTACAGCCTGTCAGCGCAACTGGCCCAGGTTTTTACGAAAACCGGGCGATATGTCCACCAGGGCGACGTGATCGGTACCGTCGGGGATACAGCGACTTATGCGGGACGGGGGCTCTATTTTGAAATTCGCCATCATGGTACCCCCGAAGATCCCCGGCTGTGGCTGGGCAAGAAATAGGGGGCAACGTTAGGATTTATTCCTGGGCTGGAGTGTGGTATAGATCTGCCCGATAAGAAACCAGGGCATGAAAAAGGCCCTGACGGTATCTAGCCGGAAGGCTGTACAAGGGGGATGCATGAAATCATTTTTGAAGCGATACAAGGCGATTCTCATTATCGCACTGGTTTTGTCTGCCTCGCTGTGGGTAACCTCCGATGGTGTCCAACAGCGACTCCTTGCAGGCACCGATGAAACCTATGAAGAGCTGAAGATCTTCAGCGATATCCTGGACACGATCGAAAAAAATTATGTGGATCCGGTGGATCCCAAGACTTTGATTAGAGGTGCTATTCAGGGCATGTTAAGCTCTCTTGACCCCCACTCGTCCTTCCTGCTTCCAGATGCGTACAAAGAGCTTCGAATCGATACCCGGGGAGAGTTCAGTGGGATTGGCATTGTGATTACCATGCAAGACCAGCGCCTTACGGTCATTTCGCCCATTGAAGGCTCTCCTGCATACCGGGCCGGGGTCAAGGCCGGCGATCACATCATCAAAGTGGACGGTCAAGACACCAAGGACATGAAGTTGTGGGAAGCCGTCAAGAAAATGCGCGGGAAAAAGGGCACCAAGGTCGTCATTACTGTAACCCGCGAAGGGTTGTCCGAGCCCAAAGACTTCACCATCGTCCGGGATGTGATCCCGCTTCAGAGCGTGCGCGCGTATACCTTAAAACCGGGGTACGGCTACTTGCGCATCACGAACTTCAGGGAGCAAACCTATGACGATGTGCGCACAGCGCTGAATAAACTGGAATCAGGTGCAATGCCCCTCCGCGGTCTGGTTTTCGACCTGCGGGACAACCCCGGCGGGCTTTTGGAACAAGCAGTTAATATCGCAGATATTTTTATTGATGAAGGGCCGATTGTATCTATCAAGGGCAGGGTCCAGGCCCACTCGAAGATCTACTCGGCACATCGAAACGACAAAGAACATCCGTATCCCGTTGTCCTGCTGATCAACGAGGGCAGCGCGAGCGCTTCGGAAATCGTCGCCGGAGCTTTACAAGACCACGGCAGAGCCCTGGTTTTAGGAACAACGTCCTTTGGCAAGGGTTCCGTGCAGGCCGTGGAGCCTTTGCGCGACGGGTCCGGATTGAAACTGACTATTGCACGCTACTATACCCCGAACGGCCATTCTATTCAGGCTCAGGGGATAAAGCCTGACGTGGAGGTCAAAGAGCGATTCGTTCATGAGCCGGAACCAGAGCGCAGACATCACATCCTGGAAAAAGACCTGAAAAATCACATTGCCGCCGAACCGGAAAAGGGCGACGAACGAGAAAAACGCCATGACGCGACGGAAAACATTACCAATGTGCGACTGCCCGGCCAAGAGCCTTCCAAGATCGTCCAACAGCTCTTGAACCGGGACAATCAGGTCCGGCGGGCCCTGGAAATCCTGGCAAGCTGGCAAATATTTTCAAAGATGAAATTCTAGGGTCTAAACGATTAACGTACGCAAGAAAACCAACCCCAAAACCCCAAAGCGGCCTGCCCGCAAGCCACACCGGGACCGATTGAGCGCAACGGCGGTACTCCTTGTGGTCCTCACAGGTGTGATTGGCGGGTTATTGGCGTTTCGTTCGTGCCGATTTCACGCTTGGCCTCCCGGAATTCACCAGCCCACCTTCGAGACCTATCCGTCGCACGGCACCGAGGCCGTGGTCAAACACCTGGACAAGCAAATCTATGACGCGTTGCTCGCTCTCGGGGTCGACGCGGACCAGGTAGTCTTCCATGAAGTCAAGACGCAACAGGCCGGCAGTGACCATTGGACCTTTTCCGACATGGAGGTCCGGTTTAAACAACACCGCCTCCCCGAGAACCTCGGAGACTTTTTTTCGGAATTTCTCGCCGGTAGCGTGCCAAAGCCGACAGTGAGGGTAAGCCAAAAGGCCCAAAACATCACGGCTATCGAAGTCCGCGTACACGGATACCTCACGCACCGGTTGACCTTCCGGTTCCTGGCTACAAGAATTCCCATTCCCCGGCCTCCGAGGCCGTTGCCCCGTATTGCAATCATCATCGACGACATGGGCTACGACGTACAAATAGCCTGTCGCTTTTTAAGCCTGAATGCGCCCCTTTGTTTTTCCATCCTTCCATACAGTCCGTTCCAAGACCAAATTGCAGGCCGTCTGCACCGGAAAAACAGAGAGATCCTGCTTCACCTGCCTATGGAACCCCTGGAATATCCGCAAGTGGATCCCGGACCGGGTGCGCTGACCAGCAACATGACTCGAGAAGAGCTCGTCAGCCAGCTCGAAAACGACCTGCGGGCTGTTCCTTTTGCCGTTGGTGTGAACAATCATATGGGATCCAAGCTCACACAGGATGCTGAAAAAATGGCCATGATATTGTCGGTACTAAAACGGAAAAACCTCTTTTTTGTGGACAGCCGCACGAGCGCCAAAACCCGGTGCGCCCTGGTTGCAAAACGGTTGGGACTTCCGTTCGCACAGCGGCAGGTCTTTTTGGACCACGTCCAGGATCCGCATGCCATCCGATTTCAAATCAAGCGTCTCATTTCGATCGCAAACAAACGGGGCGTTGCGATCGGGATCGGCCATCCGTACGCGGTTACATGGAGGGTGTTAAAAGAAAACCTGGATAAGATCAAATCCCAGGTCCAGCTGGTCCCGGTGTCCAGCCTGGTGGGATAAACGGTAAGGTGTTTCCTGTTTCGTGATCATCTTTTAAGGTTGTTCTGCCGCAAAAAACGCATATTGTTCTCAACGCGCAAGCCGCAATTTGACTTGAGTTTCTTAAGAGGGCTCAGTCCCGCGCCACCCCAGCCTTTTTTTCTATGGACGCAATGAGCTCACGAAACGACGCGGCAAACGCGTCCACGCCCTGTTCCTGAATCTCATCGCATATCTCATCCAAATCCAGGTCCAATGTCTGAATGCGTTTCAGGTGTTTTCCGGCCTCTTCAAGTCCCTCCTCCAGGGTCAAAGCGGCCCTGCCGTGATCCACAAAGGCTTCAAGCGTCTTGTGAGGCAGGGTATTGACGGTGTCCTTGCCGATCAGTTCTTCTACGTACTTGACGTCACTGTAGTCCGGATTCTTCGTGCTCGTGCTTCCCCACAAAACCCTCTGAATACGACCGCCCTGTTGGCTCAAATCTTGGAAAGCATCTCCGAAAAACCAGGATTTAAAATCCTGGTAAATCATCTTGGCATTGGCAACGGCTGTTTTGCCTTTAAGTTCGGGATGGTTAACAGCATCAAGACGTTTGTCCACCGCCGTATCCACCCGGCTGATAAAGACACTGGCGACCGAACACACCCCCTCAATCGGGGCACCATCAGCCTGCCTGTGCTTGAGTCCGTCGGTATAGGCTGCGGCACAGGCTGCGTAGTGCTTGCGAGAAAAAAGCAGGGTCACGTTGATATTGATACCTCGTCTTATAAGCGCTTCGATCGCTTCCGGCCCCTCCTTTGTGCCCGGAACCTTAATCATCAAATTGGGGCGATCCACCTGGTCCCACAGAGCCGCCGCATGCTCGATGGTCTTGTGTGCGTCGTGGGCAAACTCAGGGTTGACCTCCAGACTGACATAGCCGTCCAGCCCGTCACTTTCCCGATAAACGTCCAACAACAAATCCGCAGCCGATTGGACATCTTGAATCGTAAGAAGGTCACAGATCTCAAGAGCGGTTTTTCCCTGAGCAGCCAGGGCGTTGATGGACGCGTCGTAGAGAGTGGATCCATTGATGGCTTTTTCAAAGATACTCGGGTTAGATGTCACCCCCGTCACCCCTATGTCGAACAGGGCTTTAAGTTCCCCGTTTTCAATAAGGGTCCGGTCGATATTGTCATACCAGGGACTTTGTCCCAGCCGCCTGAGTGAAACGAGACTGTTCGTTACCATAAAAGACTCCTTTCTCCATAGGGTGGTCCCTAGTCTGGTACAAAGGCGAGACTATGGGGTTGGCCAATTCCTGCAACCCCCTGTGATCGTTGAAATAAAACACCCAAATACAGCTCTTGTGCCCTTCTCGGTACCAGATGCGGTCGAGCTGGACGTGCCGGTGGTGGCATATTTAAGGGCCGTGTTCGAACCGTCATAATAGCAGATATGAACCGTGTCTGAAGAATCCAGATCAATTGAGGCATAGGTGCCGACCGTGCCACTGCTGTCAACGGTCTCGCACGCCCAGGAGCCTGAACTGTTTGTCGCGTACTTGAGCGCCGTGTTCGTGGCATCATAATAGGCAATATGCACATTATCCGACGAGTCTATTACAATGGATGTAAAGGTGCCGACAGCCGCGTCGATGTCCACGGTCTCGTACGCCCAGGAGCCCGAACTGTTTGTCGCGTACT
>JAFDGP010000181.1 GCA_019309245.1 Deltaproteobacteria bacterium
AAAAGAAAGATCAGAACGTTGTCCGATGGCCACCACAATAATGTCAGCTTTGAGTGTGAATTCAGACCCCTCAATCGGAACCGGCTTTCGCCGACCCGACTCATCTGGTTCTCCCAAATTCATACGAACGCACTCCAAGCCGGTCACCTTGCCGCTGTCGCCAAGAACTCTTACAGGAGCGATCAAAAACTGCAGTTGCACGCCTTCTTCGATCGCCTCTTCAATCTCCCAGGGACTTGCTGGCATCTCCTCTCGCGTCCGCCGATAAAGGATAGACACATCATCATACCCTAACCGCTTGGCCACCCGGGCAGAATCAATAGCTGCATTTCCCCCGCCAAGGACGACCAATCGCCCTTTTGATGGAGACGCTTTTTCTAAATTAATATTTCTCAAAAACGTGATGCAATCGATAACGCCGTCCAAATCATCTTCTCCGGGAATTCCCAGCTTAAGGCCCTGATGGCACCCAACGCTGACAAAGATCGCGTTAAACTCTTTTCGCAAATCCTCGAAGCTGAGGTCCTTACCGATCTCAAAATTGAGCTTGATCTCAACACCAAGCTCTCTGATTACATCAATCTCGGCCTGAAGGATGTGGCGAGGTAAACGGTACTTCGGGATTCCGACGGCCATCATTCCCCCTGCCACGGGAAGCTTTTCAAACACAGTGACGTCATACCCTTCAATGGCAAGATAATAGGCGGCGGAGAGTCCTGCCGGACCCGCTCCAATAATGGCCACTTTCTCCTTTTTTTGTTCTTTTTTTTCAGGTAGATATCGGATGTCTGATGAAAGGTCCACATCGGCCAGAAAACGTTTAAGGTATTCAATGGCGACAGGCTCATCCACTTTCCCCCGATTGCATTTCCCCTCGCATGGATGGGGGCAAACCCGGCCGCATATCGCGGGAAATGGCATTTCTTTCTTAATCAATCTGAGTCCCTCGGCATATTTTCCCTGAGCAATGGCGGCAATAAATCCCGGGATGCTTATGTGAGCCGGACATGATGCCTTGCAAGGACCAGTACCCCAAAGTTCAAAGGAGGTACGATCGACATATCCCTCCCGGATGGCCATCTCGCGAAGCACTGCCACAATCCCGCTAAACTGCACGTTCTGGGGGCAAACAAAGGCACAGGTATCACAATATGAGCAATACCAGATGGCCTCCGAGCTGAGGAGGCGGTCCTTGAGCCCCATCTTGATCATGTGGATAATCCTTCTGGGGTCAAAGGCATCCTCGGCCCGACTGACCGGACATACGCCTGCACATGTCCCGCAGTCAAAACATCGCGTAACCAGCTCGCCGCCTGGCGCTGCGATTACCTCAAACTTGAATTGATCTCGCAAATCATTCTTGGTTACTGTCAAGGACAACTCCTAATATATTGAATATTCACTTTTAAATTCGCGCATCAAGAACGCGAGGGTCATCTCACACCTCAGGCTCCTTGGGATCCTGATTCCATGATTGCTTTCTCCTGTTTTGCCATTTCGCGACTTATCGCATCATTTACTTTCTCAGCCATTTTTGCTTCAATCACGTCGGGTGTATGGGGACCGCCGTCTCTTAATTCCTGGGCAAGCTTGCCAAAGCGGGTTCTCAGCCTCACGCTTTTCACGGCAGATCTGGCTGCCATAAGTTTCAGCTTCAGATCTTCCAAAGGAATCCCTTCCGCTTCGCCCAGTGGTCCCATTTCCTTTATCTTATTTGTAAAATCAGTTATCAACTCAACAAATAGAGGAGCCTCAGCAGCCGAGGCCCATTCCAGGGCAAGCCTCTCAGGCTTGACGCCCACGACTTCCATGAGCCTTCTGGTCACATGCGCCGTGACGATGGCATCATAATTACCCACCTGGTAATGACATTCACCCAGTTGTCACCCACCAACAAAGACACCATCCGTGCCTACACTGAAGGCATCTATAATAAACAGGGGGTCCATTCTCCCAGTACACATGATCCTGATGGTCCTGATGTTTGGAGGATATTGAAAACGGGCCACCCCAGCCGAGTCAGCCGCCGCATAGCAGCACCAGTTACAGAGAAAACCAATTATCCTTGGTTCAAAAGTTTCTTTGCCCATGTGTGTGTCTTCCTAATACCAGTTGTTTGTCGGTTATCTTCCATAAAACGAATGATAAATGGCCTATACCTGATCATTACAGCTCCTCACCAAAGGCCCGTATCTGACTAAGGATTTGTTCATTGGTAAACCCGCCCATGTATATTGCCAGCGTCGGACAATGGGCCGCGCATATTCCGCAACCCTTGCATGAAGCCGAAATAGTCTCCGCTTTTTTCTTTTTGCCAACTTTTATCATCTTAATGGCTGCGTAGGGACACAGGCTCTCACAAATACCGCATCCGATACAGGAATCGGGATCAATTGATGAGACAATAGGATCTACCGTGACATATCCTTTAGCCAAAGGAATGCACGCCTTGCCCGCGGCAGCGGTTGCCTGGACGATCGATTCGGAAATCGGCTTGGGTCCATGGGCCAGACCACATAAATATACTCCGTCTACGGTGAATTCAACAGGTCTGAGCTTTGGATGGGCCTCCAGGAAAAAACCGTCGCCGGTGAGCGGGATTTTTAGAATTTTTGACAACGCCTCAACCCGGGACGGTACGATACCCACGCTGATGGCCAACAGGTCGGGCTCAAGGATAACCCTTTCATCCAAAATTTTGTCTACAAATTCTACCTGAATCCGCCCCCCTTTTTCGGTCACTTCAGGAGGAGATTCCTTATCAAAGTGTACGAATATCACACCCTTTTCCCGGGCCAATTGGTAGTAGTCCTCCATAAACCCGTAGGTCCTCATATCGCGATAGAGTACCGTGATATTGGCGGAAGGGTTTAATTCCAGTATCTTTAGGGCGTTTTTGACAGCCTGCCCGCAACATATCTTGCTGCAATAAGGAAGATCCTGTCCCCTGGAGCCCACACATTGGATCATTACAACATTGTTTATTCGTTTTGCCTCATCGCTATCGGACAATCTCTCTTCCAGTTCACCCTGGGTCACGACCTGTGTAGACTTACCATATAAATATTGTTTCGGCTCATAAGGTTTTCCGCCAGTGGCTACAACGATCACGCCGTGCTCTAGGTTCTCATGCCCCTCCGGAGTGCGGATAGAAGCAACAAAATTGCCCACATACCCCGAGACATCTTCAACACTGGAGTTCGTATAAACATGGATATGAGGATTGGATCTCACCCTTTCCTCAGTATCCTGAAGAATCTTTCTTGGGTCCTCCCCGGAAAGCATAAACCTGATGTGTCTTAAATTTCCCCCGAGCTCTCCGGACTCTTCAACCAAAAAACAATCGAATCCCTGCCCTGCAATACTCAAGGCCGCGGTCATCCCCGCCATGCCTCCGCCTATGACGAGTGCCGCCTTATGGGTTACCGGAAGCTTTTGTTCCGGAAGGGGCTCAAGCCTGCGTGCTTTGGCTACCGCCATCCTGACGAGGTCCTTGGATTTTTCCGTAGCCTCTGCGGGCACCGCCGCGTGAACCCACGAACAATGATCCCTGATATTGGCCATCTCAAAAAGACAGGGATTCAGACCGGCATTCTTCAGGGTTTCCTGAAACAACGGCTCGTGGGTTCTGGGTGTGCAGGCTGCTACAACAACCCGATTTAAACGATTCTCACTAATCTTTTCCGTAATGGCTTCTTGTGTATTCTGTGCACAGCTAAACAAATTCATGTCGGCAAAAACGACGTCGTCCAGGCTTGCGGCATAGTCGGCCACTGCCTTCACATCGACCACGCCGCCCACATTGGTCCCGCAAGAGCAGACAAAGACCCCGATACGAGGCGCTTGTCCTATATCAATTTCAGCAGGGTATTCCTTGCTTTCTACTCTGGAACCACGAACCATTTTCAGTGCCTCGGCAGCAAGGGCCGCGGCACCGCTGGCATCAGTAACGCTTTCTGGAACGTCCTTGGGCCCCTGGAAAGCGCCACTTACAAAAATACCCGGACGGGTCGTTTGAAGCGGGACAAAGGACCCGGTGCTGCAAAAATGGTAATGGTTCAAGTCGATGCCGGCTGCCCTGGCCAACGATTGGGCATCACCAGGGGATTCGAGTCCTTCCGGGAGGACTACCATATCAAAGCTTTCCTTAAGATGTTTCCCGGCTTCATTGACGTATGAAATCTCAAGTGCGTTGCCGTTTTCCTGAACCCCTGCAACCCGGCTGCGCACAAAACGAACGCCCTTTTCTTTCGCCCGCAGCCTGGCATAATCGAATTCCTTGCCCTGGGTGCGCATATCCATATAGAAGATAGAGATCTCAATATCCGGATCATGTTCCTTTGCTACCACGGCTTCCTTAACGGCATACATGCAGCAAACCGACGAACAGTATCCATTTCCACATGAGACATCTCTTGACCCTATGCACTGAAGAAAAGCAATGCGGTGGGCATGCTGACCGTCAGAAGGCCTGATGATTTTTCCCATCGTAGGTCCGGAGGCCGACGTCAGGCGTTCGAACTCCATACCAGTGACTACGTCGGCAAGGCGACCATATCCGTATGTTGACAATACCTCTTCGCTGATGCGACCAAACCCCGGAGCGAGAATTACCGCGCCCACTTCAAGATCGACGGTTTCTTCTTGCTCATAAAAATTGATCGCCTTGGCCTGACAGGCAGATACACAAATCTGACACGTTTCGTGATTGAGGTACAGGCATGCCGCGGGATCAATGTAAAAGCTTGCAGGAACGGCCTGAACATAATCCCTGTGTGGTCCCTTGGTCAGAGCCAAGTTTTCGTTGTACGCATCCCCTATGATCACAGGACAATAGTTGGCGCAAATACCACAGGCTGTGCACAAACCCAGGTCGATATACCGGGGTTCCCGGCGTACCCTGGCGGTAAAATTGCCCACCTCCCCCTCAACCGAGATCAACTCAGCTTTTGTGATGATTTCAATGTTCGGAGACCGACCGGCCTCAACTAACTTGGGCGCCAGGATTCAGATGGCACAATCATTGGTGGGAAACGTCTTATCCAGCTGCGCCATAGCTCCGCCAATAGAACCGGCTTTTTCTATCAGGTACACATAGTAACCCAAACCAGCCAGGTCCAAGGATGCCTGAATACCCGCAATACCGCCTCCGACAACCATCACAGATCCAAATTTGCTCTCTCCCATCTTTACAATTCCCGCCTCATGGCCATATCAAAAAGAACTCGCTCTTTCTTTTCCTGAATCCCCAAGGCTTCTCGCTTTTTCTCAATATGCTCGATCATCATCCGTGCCATCTCTTTAGGGTCGGATTCAACTGCCCACCTTCCACCGTACAGGTTTTCTATTTCTTTAAATAGGAAGTTGGTAAGATCCTTGCTCCCCGTAGTCGGAAAGGTCCTGCCGAATACGACGAAGACGCCACTGGCCACAAAATAGTGGCCGATTGATATGGCCTTTTCACTCATCCACTCCGGCGCACATCCTGC
>JAFDGP010000182.1 GCA_019309245.1 Deltaproteobacteria bacterium
CGTCATGGGGTGTTTTTCTGCGTTGCTGTTAATGGATGGAAACTAGTCAAGAATGTCTTACATGTCAACTATACGGAATGATGTTGACATGAAGGCCCTGTTTGGATAAAAAAATAACGTGGATCTGGAACGCATCAAGGATGTGGGCGTGGCCGCGGCGGTGAAGGCTGGCGAGGTCCTGCGCCGGTATTGGGGCAAGGCCCACACGGTCCGGAAAAAAGGGGTGATCGATTTGGTCACCGAAGCCGATGTGGCTGCCGAGGAGGCGATTTCCAGCGTCATCCGCACTGCCTTTCCGACGCACAGCATTCATGCCGAAGAAGGCGGAATGTCGGCCGGAGAAGAGGCCTGCAAATGGATCATTGATCCCTTGGATGGGACGACAAACTATGCGCACGGGCTACGAGATTTTGCGGTGTCCGTTGCGTTTGCTTACGAAGGGGTCTTGGTCCTGGGCGTGGTTTTCAGTCCCATCAACGAAGAACTTTTTTGTGCTGTTGAAGGCCGTGGGGCCACTCTCAACGGCCGGCGGGTGCAGGTGTCCAATGTGGGGGATATCGGTGATGCCTTGCTTGTCACCGGATTTCCGTATGACCTGTATACAATTGTCGACCCCCTGATGCGGCGGCTGCGACAATGTTTGGTGGCCGCGCAAGGGCTTCGCCGTCTGGGCAGCGCGGCGCTTGATCTTTGTCATGTGGCTTGCGGCAGGTTTGACGGCTTTTGGGAAGAGCATCTTTCGCCCTGGGATACTGCTGCAGGAACCGTGATTGCGCGGGAGGCCGGGGCAACGGTCACCGATTTTTCGAATAGCCCGTATCACATTGAGAAAAAAGAAATTCTGGCAACCAACGGAAAAATTCATGAAGCCATGACGAGGGTGTTGAGGTTGGAATGACAAGATATAGAATCAGTTCACAGGCCCTGGCAAAACGACTGGATTGTTTTGGTAATTTCGATCCCCATGACCCTGTGTGCCTGAAATGGTGCCAATTGAGCATTCGCTGCGCCATTGCCAAGAACCAATATGATCAGGTCGAGATTATGGAGGATTTTTTCGATACGGTTCTGGAGACTTCAAGACCGCATTAATTCTACCGCTGCATAAACAACATGTGGCGTCCAAATAAAAAGGGGTTCATCTGTAGAGTGAGGGCTGCATAAAAAGTCATGGCCAGAATGATCAAAGGCTCCAAGCGCTATGTCCTGCTGCGGGGCAAAGACGAGCACGGCGAAAACATCGTCATCGACATCTTGAACAAAAAAGAACTGGATGACGCGCTGAAAAAGGGCAGGATCTCAGCGTCGGACAACATCGTTAAGGTCCAGGTGCTTGGCAAGGTTGATCTGAAAAAAATGTGAACCGGTCTTACCGGGCAGATTTCCGGTCCGCCCGGGGTAGATTGGAGGGAACCAACTCTTCAAGAAAATCCGCCACCAGAACCAGAGGATGGCATACCAATACACTTCCTGCCAACCCTCGCCTCGAAACACCCTCTGTCAATTGTAAAAGACACCCTGTACATCCAGTGACAATAGCGTTCGGTTGCCGGGCGAGCAGATCTTCCATTCGTCGATCCAGTATTTTCATTGACAAATCAAAATGGGTGAGGTTGAAGGTCCCGCCATGGCCGCAACACTGCTCCGGGTGGGCGCTATGAATCAATGTGACGCCGGGAATCCTCCTCAGAAGGGCCTCAGGCGCCTCTACACCGAGCCCTTGGCCGATGCGTCGATGGCAGGGCTCGTGGTATACGACGCGGATGGGTTTGTTTTCGGGGGATGCCGCATCACGGTCGTTTTCATACAGGCGGGATCTCAGGGCCCGTTCCTCCCGGGCAAGGAACGCCATGGCATCTTGATGTTTTTCCGCCAGTGCATCGGCGGCCTGACGCCATGTAGAACCCGGCTCAAAGAGCCGGGGCATTGCGGTCCAGTGGGAACCGCACGAGGCGCACAGGCTGAGCACGGTATCGACATCGGAAGACGAAAAGGCCTCGATATTTTTTTTCGCCAGACACCGGGCCGTCTCCGTATCCCCTGAGACAAACGCGGGCAATCCGCAGCAGCCCTGATCGCGGGGCACGACAATGCTTACGCCGATCCGGTGCAAGATTTCCACCAGGGCCCAGGCCGCCTCCGGATACAAATAGTTGGCTCCGCATCCCACAAAGACAGCCACCCTGGTGGACACTTTTGTTTCGTTCGGGCGCGCTTGAAACGTCTGGATAAAGGGCCTTCGGGCAAGAGGCGGGACGACGGTGCGTTTTGTGAAAAAGGACAGGGGAAATCTCAGGTGAAGCCCGCTGCTGTCGGGAATTCGTTTGCAAAAAAGGGCCTGGAGCAAGGAACCTCCCTTGCTCACAATGCGTGGGGACAGGTCGCCCTTGCGGATGGTCCTGGCAAGGGGATTTTCCAGCCACCGGCGGTGGGATGCATGAAGGCCCTGCCGACCTGCCTGGATGATCTGGGCCGCGGGCACGCTGTTGGCACAGGCTTGAGTGCACGCGCCGCACAACAGACAGCGGGTAAGAATCTCTGAAAACCGTGGGGAACGTCTCAGCGTGGCCGAATCCATTTTTTCCAACAGGGCTAGTCTTCCCCGGGCCACATCGGCTTCGTGCCCGGTGACCTGATACACGGGGCACACGGTCATGCAGCGGCCGCAGCGCTTACAACGGTTTTCGGGATATTCAGGGGCCATGGTTATCCATGCGGGAGTCCAATACCGGGCTCGGAGGTTCAGAAGGCCTTTATTTGGAGAAGCCTCCCGGAGTCTTCATGTAGAGGATTCCATATTTTTTCTGAATCGCGGCATCTTTTTCGGGAGCGGTCTCAAGATTAATGGGCAGTTGAACATTATTAGAAATTGAGACCAGGGCGGTTTTTTCACCATCGGCTTTTAACGATTCAATCGTATCGTACAGCTGTTCAATATTAAGCACATCCCGGCCGCTGATTTTTTCAACCCGCTTTCTCAAGTAAGAACCGGTATCCAGCATGCCATATTCCGGGAAGATCTCGATCACAATGACGACCTTCTGATAGGGTTGTTCCGGCAGCTTATCCAGGTATTGCTGCCGGAGCGAATAGCCGTTTTTCCCAAGGTCACGGAGGCTGTTTTGGGTGAGCTCCAGGAATCCGATCCCGCCACAGATGAAATAATTGGCCTGCCCGAAGATTCTGGGGACCAGCCAGGGCAGTCCGGAAGTGACCTCGCCTTTGAGCTCCACGAGGCTGCCCTCCCGCATGACTTTTAGGCTCAAGGGATCGCCGACCTTTTTTCGGTTCAGAACTTCGGTGAATGAAATCCTCTGTCCCAATGGTTTAAAGAAAACATCGCCGAAGTCGTCGATCGGGTTGCCGTCGATCTCCATGAGGATATCGTTGTTTCTCAGTCCGAACGTATAAGGACCTCCGCCCGGGATAAGATAGTTCACCAAGACGCCGCCGTCGTTCGCCCCGAGATGGTAATAGGCCTTGAGTTGCGGAAACATGTGTTGAAGCACCCACCGCCAGCGCGGAACCAGATTCGGGTGGTTCAAAAGCGGCATCAGGTGTTTGACCAAGCCAATGGGAATGAAATAATTGATGCGGTCGGTCGCGCGGATGCCCTGAAAGGCGATTCCCACCACCTTGTCTCCTTTGAAGATGGGCCCACCGGAGTTGCCCGGGTTTTGTTGAAGAGACGCCTGGACCATGAGCCAACTCTCATGAGAATAGGCATAACGGCCTACCTCGATCCGGTTGATTTCTCCCTGCTCCGATTTGCTGATCCTTTCCCCACCCAGGGGATACCCCCAACCCAGGACCTTGTCCCCCACACGCAGCCTGTCGCTGTCGCCCAGGGGCAGGGGGACGATCCTGCCGTTTCGTTTCTCATAGGCCTTTGTTTCCTCGGGGTCCAGGCGTAGAACCGCAAAGTCGGCCACATGGCAGATGCCTACCGGATGCGCCTGATAGCGCCGCTTTTCCCGGCCGTTGGAGATTTCGATTTTCTGCGCATCGGACACCACGTGCGCATTGGTAAGGATGAGCGACTCGTCGTCCGGAAAGACGGTGCGGTCCCGGAAGAAAAAACCCGTGCCGCGCGTAGCTACAAAATTCGGGCTTTTCCAGGGCTTGTGGTAGGAAAGTACTTTCTTTGTAACGTACACGGCAACCACCTGGGTGTCGATCCGTCGCTCCCGAAGGCCGCAAACGCCCGGAGAAGGCAGCGCAAAAAACGTGGCAATGAGCAGTATGCCAAGCCATTTACATCGCATGAAAAAGCCCTCCAATCTTCTTTTCTATTTTTTTCGGATCCTCAATTCCTTAAGACGATCATAGGGAAGGGATTTCGGGTTGTCAAATTGGGGAGTGAGCGGATTTTCCTGTTTCCGGCCGGCGGGCGTTGCCTACGGGAGGCATGAAAGGAAGGCGTTGGTGGACACCACGTGTGCAGTCCAGTTTTCAACTAAAATTGTCATAAAACGCCGAGGCCAAGCTATGAAACGAATAGGCCGGATAAGCAACAAGGTGGAAAAAATCCTTGCCATTGACTGCAGATTATAGTAAATTTAAAAAAATCTAGCGTCTAATTTTTCCATCCACCAATTTATAACTTCAAACCGTGTGCTTTTGGTCGGGGAAGAGTGTCCGTGCGTAGCGGGTATATCTCGGTAGTCCTATAACTGCCTCCGAAGACGATATCACTTGTAAAAGGCCGGGGCACGATCCTTTCCCCCTGACCGTGATGCGAACTGTGGGCCCGTAAACAGCACCAAGCCCCACCGATGTTGGGATGTCGGGATTCATGTCCGGATAACTTTCGTGGCGGTGGGCCGGGAGATATGCCGGGTTATGGGAAAGACATTATGACATCAACTGTACGGCAACCCGAAATGAAAGATTTTCCAAGGCGCAAGGAGGTCTTCTGATGAAAAGACGTTTGCGGGTGATCATGGTCGTTCCTGCCGTATTCGCGGCATTTTTTTTCTTGGCTGGCCTGAGTTCATCGGCCTTTTCTGAAGACAACCCAACAAAATGGAGACAACTCCCGGACATGCGATTCGGTATAAATATCCCGTCCACGCACCCCGCCCCCCTTGTGGCCGATGATTGGCAGTGCCGGGACCCTCGGCCGGTTTCGGATGTGCATTTCTGGGGATCCTACCTCGGGTGGGAAGTTGAGAGGCCGAATCCGACGTTGCCGGCGCCCGGTGTCGAGGGCTTTTGGATCCGGATCTACGAAGATGTACCGGCCTTCGCGCCTGATGTGCCGTACAGCCATCCGGGGCTGCTGCTTTACGAACAGGAAGTTCGGGTATTTACAGAACAATACATGGTTTCCATTTCCCATCCGGATGGCCTGTTTGAACACAAGTTTTACTACAGCCTGGATCTTCCCGAACCCTTCGTCCAGAACGAGGGAACCATTTATTGGCTTTCGGTGGCCGCCATTATGCGCGAGGAAACCCAATATCCGTGGGGCTGG
>JAFDGP010000183.1 GCA_019309245.1 Deltaproteobacteria bacterium
TTCAGCCTGAATCACCTGTCCGGACACTCGCAGGATAGTCTCCGTGCACCGGTAGTTTTGCCGCAAATACACGGTCAGGGCACCAGGATAGTCCTCACTGAATCTTTCGAAAAATCGAACGTCGGCCCCGCGAAAGCCGTATATCGCCTGATCCGGGTCGCCGATGACACAGAGGTCATGGTCGGAGGGCGCAAGTTCTCGCACGAGGCGATACTGCGCATGGTTGACGTCCTGATATTCATCGACTGAAATAAAGGCAAACCGGCGCTGATACCTTTCCAACAGGGTCGGGTCATTCTCAAGCCCCTTGACCACGACAAGAATCAAATCATCGAAATCCAGAGCGCCGTTTTCCCGCAACAGGCCCTGGTAGGCCTTATACACCCTGTTCAACAAATGCGCGGATGCTGGAAAGACGGCGGAAAGGTCGTCCTCGGGGCCCAACAACCGCTGTTTGGCCAAAGAAACCCGTGCCAGGGCCTGTTCGGGACGCCCTGCCGCCTCCGACACCTGTTTCATGGCGGCACGCATCAGGGCCAGGCTGTCGTCGGTGCCTGAAACCCAGGGCTTGACCCCGGCGGGCCACAATCCGGATTCGGCCGTGATGATGTCCAAACACAGGCCGTGAAACGTCCGAATTGTCACACGCGCCGAAACGGGTTCGCCGACCAAGGCCTTTAAGCGCACCGCCATCTCATTTGCCGCTTTGTTCGTAAAGGTCACCGCCAGAATCTGCTCCGGGCGGGCCGTCTCCGTTGCCAACAGATGGGCCATGCGATGGGTCAGGGTGCGGGTCTTGCCCGTGCCCGGGCCTGCCACAATTAACAAGGGACCTCCTCGATGACATACGGCCCGCCGTTGTTCCGGATTGAGGGAATCAAGAATATCCCCGGACGAAGGCTCAACCCATGAATCTGTCCTCTCCGAAACTGTTTCAATCCGTTGTTCCACGATGCCCGGGGCGGGCGCAAGCGGGTCCAGTGATTTGGCAAACAACGGGGCTCTTGCTTTCGATCCCTGGCGCTTTTGTGAAAGCTGCCGCGGGACGGCAAACAATTGCCTCTGGCCCAGAAGGGTCTTATGCTCCCCGGGCTCAAAGAGACGAATTCGACCAAACTCACCGTCATAGCCCGGTGCGATGTGCATCTGCTTTGCTCTCATGCGCCGGATGCCCTCGGCAAGGAGTGGGATCCCTGTTTCATCCAGTACGGATGTAGGGGTATATCTTAGAATCTCAAACTCAGGGCCGACTTTCTCAAGAAGCTTTTTGTAGGCCGCCGAGACCTTTTTGGTTTTCGGCCCCATCTGGAGGACCTCGGACAACACGTCGGTCAGCGGAAGCAAGCTGACGTACGGGCGTGCTCCTTGCGGACGCACCCCGGCAGGGCGGTCGGCCAGGGCCTCCACGCGCGACATCACCCCAACGGTGGCCGGCTTCCCGCAGACCGGGCACAACCCCAGGTACTTTCTGGTTTCAGACGGGGAAAGCCTTACGCCACACTTTCGGTGACCGTCGAAATGATATTTGCCCTCTTCGGCAAAGTATTCCAGGGTACCCAGAAAGCCGTTTGGAGGCTGTCCCTTCAGGGCTGCCATCATTGCCGCGTAAGAAAACGGGGTGTTAAATACATTGGCCTCACGGCCCAAGTTGGCCGGAGAATGGGCGTCTGAGTTGGACACCAGGGAAAACCCGTCCAACGAAGACACGCGCCAGTTCATGGCCGGATCCGAAGAAAGCCCGGTCTCAACGGCAAAGACAAAAGGAGTTAGGTCCTCGAAACAGGCCTCAATCGAGTCGAACCCGGATTTGGAGCCCAGCACCGAGAACCAGGGCGTCCAGATGTGTGCGGGAATCAGGACCGCTTCGTCCGAGACTTCCAGGATAATTTCAAGCAGCACCCTGGAGTCCAGGCCCAAGATCGGCCGGCCGTCAGAGGCGATATTGCCGAGTTGATCAAGCCGGGCGTTAATTTTTTCCGCCACCCCAAGGCTGGGAACCAGAATGACATTGTGGACCTTGCGGGTCTTTCCGTTCTTCTTGTAAATGCTGCTGATCTCGACACTGAGAAGGAATCGGACTGGAGCATCGCACCGGGGGGGAACCATCGGGGCGGTTTGTGCGGCAAACTCCGGCTTGAGCTTATAGAGACCCTCGTCAGCGGGTTCAAGTTTTTCGGAAAGCTCTGAAAACCACCGGGGGTGTGTGAAATCGCCCGTGCCTACCACGGCAATGCCTTTGAGCTTGGCCCAAAGGTTCAGGTACTCCAGGTTCAGGTCTTTTGCCGTGGCCCGTGAAAGGTAAGAATGGATGTGAAGGTCTGCAATGAATTCCATTCAACAGATACGCGGCAACTGCTCGCCAGCAAGCATGTCGAGAATTCGGGTGCCCCCAATGCCCGTCTTCATGAACACCCGACCTGGATTATCGGCAACGACCGTGCCGATCACTGCAGCATCCCGGCCGTATCGGTGGGCCTTCATGCAGGCCAGGACCTTGTCGGCATCCTCCGGCGCCACAAAGGTGATCAATTTGCCTTCGTTGGCCAGGTACAGGGGGTCCAGGCCCAGGAGCTCACATGCCCCTTCCACCCCCTGGCGCAAAGGAATCCGGTTCTCCTCCAGCTCAATGCCCACGTTTGATTGCAGCGCAATCTCGTTTAATGTGGTAGCAAGCCCACCGCGTGTGGGGTCGCGCATGGCATGGATGTTATCGCTGGCTGCCATCATTTCCGAAGCCAGGCCGTTTAACGGCGCGGAATCACTTTGGATAGGCGCTTCAAATGAAAGGCCTTCCCGCATGGACAAAATGGTAACGCCATGATCTCCCACGGTTCCGCTTACGATCACGGCGTCTCCGACCTGGGCGTTTTTCCCGGAGATGTTGACATCGGGTTTCACTACGCCAACCCCGCTCGTATTGATAAAAATCTTGTCCGCACTGCCCCGGTCGACCACCTTGGTGTCCCCGGCGATGATCTGGACCCCTGCAGCCTCCGCAGCTGCTTTCATGGACTTGATAATGCGTTCCAGATCCGTCATGGGAAAGCCTTCTTCGATAATAAAACCCACGCTCAAATACAGCGGTTCCGCCCCCCGCATGGTCACGTCGTTGACGGTGCCGTGCACGGCCAGGCTCCCAATATCCCCACCCGGGAAAAAGATCGGGTCCACCGTATAGGTATCCGTCGAAAAGGCCAACCGGGTCCCCCCGACCTCGAACACGGCGCTGTCTTCGAGGCTTTCCAGCAGCGCATTCTTGAACTCCGGCAAAAACACCCTGGTAACCAGCTCATGCGAGGCCCTGCCCCCGCTGCCATGATCCAACAAAATGGTATCATCTTTTTTCATAAGTACTCCTGCCTACCTCCCTTTTCTTATCTTGAAACCGGATGTCAAAACGTCACCTTGGGCACCACCTGTTTTTCCTTGGGCACTTCAAAAAACGTCGCCTTTTCAAACCCGAACATGGCCGCAATCAGGTTTGTAGGAAAGCTCCTGATCTTCGTGTTGTAGGCCCTGACCGTTTCATTGAAGCGCCGTCGTTCCACAGCGATCCTGTTTTCCGTTCCGGCCAGCTCATCCTGTAACCGGATGAAATTCGTGTTGGCCTTCAGCTCCGGGTACCGTTCCACCACTACCAAGAGCCGTGCCAGCGCGGATGAGAGCTCCCTGTTGGCCGCGATCTTTTCCCTGATTGATCCGGCCCCGGCTACCCTGGAGCGGGCCTCCGTCACCTTGATGAAGACGTCTTTTTCGTGCTTGGCGTACCCCTTGACGGTTTCTACATAATTGGGAATCAAATCATAACGACGCTGGAGCTGGTTTTCCACCTGGGCCCACGCCGCCTTGACGGCCTCGTCCATCTGAACCAGGCTGTTGTACGTCCCCTTGAGGTACAAGAGCGGGACCAGGATCACCAGCACAAGCACCCCGGCAACAATCAAGCTAGTCCTCAACCCCTTTGTCATTAGTCCTCCTTTGCTCACGTCCTCATAGTTAACCTTCTTAAGAAACTCGATTCAAATTGCTGTACACGCATTGAGAACAATTTGCATCTTTTGCGGCGAAGAACTTTAAAAAATAGTCAGGCTTTCGTGTTTTCGTCCTTTCGTGTTTTCGTGATAATTTTTTTTGGCTCCGGCTCGTCTGGGTTAGAATTAAGGCCTTTAATTTCAGAGTTTCTTTCATAAGTGAGTCCAAGGACGAGGCCTTGGTATCAGGCGCTAAAGACGCCCCTATTTTTTGTTGGCCACAGGCCCGTGCCTACTCGTTCATCTTAATGGCCTTCCGCAGGATCGGCTAACGAATCGACTACGTGCCACAGGTTTCGGATCTGTTTCAGGTAATCGGAAAACAGGGCCCGAAGTTCTTCCTTCGAGAGCTTGCCGGTTTTCTCCTGGAGTGCAAGCACCCGGATAAACACCGCCTTGTCCAGACCGAAAACCTTACAGGCCTCGGCAAGAATATCCTGTTTTCGATCCGGCAACCGACCGTCCTTCATATACAAAAGCCCGTTGAAGATGGCAATAAAAGCCCGCAGGGAGTCACTCATCAGGTCTGTTAACCCGGCAGGCTTTCCGCCCGTTTCCACAAAGGCCTGGCGCAACACGACAAGCTTTGCCTTGATTTCCCTCTCACATTGCAACCGCATAAAATCAGACGAAAAGGTCAGGCCGGCCAGAATATCTTTTCCATAAACGACCCTGTGGTTTTTCTGGAAATTGAGGTATTCCACCGGAAACACATCCAAAGAGGTCCGGATATAGTTTTCGGTAACAAACAGCGGTGTGGCCACACGGGCCTTCTTCCACTTGGCGGTAATTTCGAATGCCCGCTCCAGGGCGTCGATGCCGTGCTCTGTAAGCACCACCATAAGATTGATATCCGACCTCCCAGGCCGGTAATTTCCACCGGCCGCACTGCCGTACAAGATGACCGAAACAAGGTCATCTGCGTAAATACGCTTGTAATCCTCGACCACGGCAGGCAATATCTCTTCCAGATTCTTGGGTATGCGCGACATAGCAACGCTCCTTGCGGCTCTCTGGGGGCCGCGGTCCGTTTCTATAATCCCGACCCGGCCGAGCCGCAACCAACTAGGAAACAGACGAGAAAGTGATCACGAAAACACGAAAGTTCGAAAACACGAAAAAATAAGACCCTCCCCGAAAACCCGTTAATCTTTCACCGCCATACGGCCTCTGTTTCGGAACCTGCCGACGGCGATCTCATAAACCATGTGCAAAGATATAATTAAATACGGACTTAATCTTCTCTCGCGCCTTATCGGCCCCTGAACCCGGCCAGGTTCAAGGAAACCATCTTCCTCAAAATCCTCCGCCCGCACCGCCGCCGCCGCTCATCCCGCCGCCAAAACCGCCGAAGCCCCCGCCAAAACCGCCAAAACTCCCGCCGAAGCCCCCGCGGCCGCCATAGGTTCCGCCACCCCGG
>JAFDGP010000184.1 GCA_019309245.1 Deltaproteobacteria bacterium
CGGCTTCGCGGCCGTTGGCGCCGCAACCGCCCCAGATGGTTTTTCAACCGGACGCTGCAGTGGTTATGACCGCACCAGCCCTTGTTTCAGGCGCAAGATACGTGTCACGGAGTTGACACATTGCTCTCTGGCTGCCTGAGAAGTACGCACGGTCTTCAACAGGGCCTCATGGATCGCCGCAGCCTTCTTTTGGTTTCGGCAAACCAGTGCGATATCGATCGGCGCCTCTACAATCCGGCGCGCAACGGCAGGCACGTCATAGTGTTTTTCAATAGCCCCCATGTCCAGGTCGTCGGTAAAGGTAACACCCTGAAACCCCAAGGTCTTGCGCAAGAGTTCTTGTGACACGACAGACGAAAGGCTGGCTGGCCAGTGCGGGTCGAGGTCTTCGTAGACGACGTGGGAAAACATGACGGCCTCCACCCCGGCATCAACCGCGGCCCTGAAGGGCACCAGGTCCGTGGCCGCCAACACACGCCCTGGCGTATCCAGAACAGGGCGTTCCAGGTGGGAATCTACAACCGTGCGCCCTATGCCCGGGAAATGCTTGGCCGTGGCTGCAACCCCGTTTTCTTGAAGGCTTCTGATGACCGTGGTGCCCAGATCCGCGACCAGGTCCGCACTGGACCCAAACACCCGCTCCGCCATCACCGGCCGGTCAAGGCCCTCGGGAACCACATCCAGGACCGGCGCAAAGTTCACGTTGATCCCCACGGACCTCAATTCGTCGGCCGTGGTGCGTCCAAAGGCTTGAGCCGCATCTGTTGACCGACGCTCACCGATGTGCCGGGCTCCCGGAAACACTGTAAACGGAGGGCCCAACCTGGCCACAGGTCCACCCTCCTGATCGATGCAGATCAGAAGCGGGGGCAGGCCCTGTCGGGCGGCAAATGACTGAGCGCTACCGCACAGTGCGGCGAGCTGAGCGGGTTCGCCGACATTTCGCTTGAACAATACGAGCCCTCCAACGCGAAGTTCGCGGATCATCTCCTCGAGGGCATGGTCAGCGGTTTTTCCCTCAAACCCGACCACCAACCGTTGGCCCACCAATTGTTCGTCCGTAAGGTCTTGTGGGGAAAACTCGGGATGGATCATGTCATAGAACGGATATCCAGGGATCTGCACAAGCTCCTGCAAACCGCCGCGGCTTGTTGAAACTGTTCGATTTTACTACATTTTTCTATATAAGGGCACACTGCGCCCTGTTCAAACAAGGCGCAGTGCAGGCAGGGGCTTTCGTTCAATATCCGGGGATCCACCTTGGCTTGAACGCTCGAAAGGCTCTGCATTGCCCTGGACTTTGGAGATTCTACATCTCCCCGGATAATAAAAAGGTTTCTTCTCATTGACCTCTCGTTTTCCTGCCGGCACACGCATTCGGTACCATCAGTGGTCACCAAGAAAACCTTGGTGTGGGGTCCCTTTTTCAGGGGCCTTCCTCATAGAACCCATCGCGTGGGGAAGTGCTGATAATCTTAAATCCATTGATCAGTCAGCCCGACGCATGGGGGGCGATGCTACAAAACTTCCATCTTTTCATGTATCATATCCAGCGGGTTTTGAAAAACACCTGAGATTTTTTTCTTGGCCGATCTGTTCAAAATATACTATATTTAACCTTTCGATAATCTGATTTGTAAGGCCTTTCCTCACCAAGAGGGCGACAGGCCGGAATCTGGGATCCAAACGCATATAGAAAGGGGAGATCGTTTTGAGGGAGTTTAGTAGCCTGGAGGTTGAAGTCCAGAACAATGACCTTGAAAGGGCTATCAAGCTGCTAAAAAAAAAGATTCAAAAAGACGGCCTTTTTAAACACCTGAAGGCCAAAAGAAGCTACGAAAAACCCAGCGAATGCCGACGCCGAAAACGTCGGGAAAGCGAAAGAAGGCTCCGTGCGGCCGAGCGTAAAAAAAATGCCAGGAAGTTCCGGTAAATAGTGGCTTCATGCCGGAGTCAGGACCCGGCCCTTCTTCTGTCCCGCATCACCCGGCGGTCATTTTCCACGGAAAGCGACACAATGATCCCGTCCCGGACACTTTTCCGGCGGTCCTGTTTGTTTCTCCGGCGGTCCTTTCGAGCCCCCTGCTTCGGCCCGGTATAAGGCTTGCGCTTGTCCGAAGCATTCCCGCCGACCGAGGTGGATCTTCCGACCGTTATGTTGATGTTGACAGAATCCACAAGACCTCCTCACTCCTTCTTCTCATCGGTCATGTGGAAAATTGCTTTAGTGCGGTACCCGTCCACAACACACAAAATGGATGAGGCCTTTGCAAAACTCGTTGCTCTCGCTCAGGCAACATTTTGCACGCTCGGCCGCCCGGCAGTCAGGTCGTTTTGCCGAAAGGCGATATTTTGCACGACCCAACCGCCGAGAGCAAGTCGTGCAAGGCTCTCGCATCATACCTGAACACCCGCCGCCTCCCAAAGGGTTTGCCGAATCACGTCTCCGACCCTGGCGAAATCCACGGGCACACCGGAGGCAAATTCGATGACCGCCACCCGCTTGCACAGGTCACCCGGCAGCCGGGACACCGCCCCCTTCAAGGCCGCATTTGGTCGAAAGGCGATGCCCACCCCTCCGATCTCAGCCGCCCGACGAATGCCGTAGAAATCACCCAGGGTGTCACCCACATGAAATACGGTCCCCTCAATGGCACCGTCCGGTCCCACCAGTTCGTCAAGCACCTGCGCTTTGGCCTGTTCGGCTATGATGGGACGGATCAGACACGCCTTTTCTTCAGCACGCAACCGTTCCACCAGAACAGGGGACGCCGCCACCAGGAGCTGCGAGTTAAATCGATACCGATTCACCAGGGCCATCAGCCCGGCGAAACCCGTGGTGCAAAGGGCAATCGTGGCATCCAGGTCGCGGCTTTTAATTAGAGCGCCGAGGACCGCCGCCACCCCCTTATAAAAAGGCATCTCCTTCGCGTAGGCTTCCAGATCCGGCCGCTCGACCACCTCGGCCAGGCCCTGCATCTCGGGCAGGACATCCTGGAACCTGCAAGCGCCGGTGGTATAGCGATCCATCAGGGCCTGCATCTGCTCGAAACGCCCGTGGCGTCTGACCAGCTCGCCAAAGGTATTATCCCCGGTGATGGTGCCGTTGACGTCTGTGGTAACGATAACTTTCAGCCTGGTCCCCAGGGTCATCTGAGAACTGGAATTCGGGATTGATCGTGTATTCACGCAAATATTTGGGAACGTTCGGGCAGGGTTACTTACGCCGCCTTCTTTTTCTTCTTTGGACGGCTCTTGCCGAAGGTTCCCCGCCATATTTTCCCGCGTTTCGTCTTCCTGTCGCCTTTGCCCATAGCTGTACCTCCTGCTGCTCAACGCGCCGAACTTTCACATAAATGTAGTTTATACCAAATTAAGCGCTCCGGGTCAAAGGCCAATCCGGCAGCCCGGAGCCAAAAAAAATTTATCACGTGCTGTTCTCAAGGCGTCAAGCCGCGATTTGAGTTGAGTCTCTTAAGGGGGTTCTTGTATTTGGACAGCAGGTGGTATACAAGAATCCGGACGCTGTCGCGTGGTTGGCACCGAGCACAGGCCGGTACGGCCGAAAAAGATAAGGAACATCCATGATCGCTTTTTTGGATTATGGCGCAGGCAATGTGAGAAGCGTGCTCAATGCGCTGGAAAAACTGGGAGCCCGTGTCAGAATCGTCGGCGGGGCAGAGGATATCCTCTCGGCCGACAAGTTGATCTTTCCCGGGGTCGGCGCATTCGGCAACATGATGGCCATCCTGCACGAAAAGGGCCTTGTAGAGCCGCTCAGGGCCTATCTCTTGTCGGATCGGCCCTTTCTCGGGATCTGCCTGGGGCTCCAGGCCCTGTTCGACTCCAGCGAAGAGGCGCCCGGGGTCCGGGGGCTGGGTGTGATCCCCGGGTCGGTCAAGCGCTTTTCCGTGGATCTGTCCGTACCGCATATCGGCTGGAACGGGATCAACATCCGAAAGCCCTCCTCGATCTTTACCGGGCTGCGTGGCGATGAAAAGTTTTACTTCGTCCATTCCTACCACGTGGCGCCCGAAGACCACGGAGTGGTTCTGACCACCACGGACTACGGCCATGAATTCGTAAGCGCAATTCAAAAGGGCAACATCGTGGCCACCCAGTTCCACCCGGAAAAAAGTGGGACGCACGGGCTTGAAATCCTGAAAAACTTCCTGCAAGAGCGGTCGACGCCGTCCGCGCCGCCTCCCTTGTCCGGACCGACAAGGCTGGCCAAACGCATCATCGCCTGTCTGGACGTGCGGGCAAACGACCAGGGCGACCTTGTGGTCACCAAGGGAGATCAATACGATGTCCGGGAACAAGGCGCGGTCCGGAATTTGGGAAAACCCGTGGATCTGGCCAGGCAGTACTACGACCAGGGGGCCGATGAGATCACCTTTCTCAATATCACCGGGTTCCGGGATTTCCCCCTGGAAGACATGCCCATGCTGGAAGTGCTCAAGCAGACCTCGAGGCATGTCTTTGTGCCCCTGACCATTGGCGGGGGCATTCGAGACTACACCGACAAAGACGGTCGCCGTTACAGCGCGTTGGAAGTGGCGGCGGAATACTTCCGCTCCGGTGCGGACAAGGTCTCAATCGGCAGCGACGCGGTAGACATCGCCGAAGCGTACCTGAAGACCGGCCGTGCAACGGGCCGAAGCGCCATTGAAGCCATTTCCCGGATCTACGGCAACCAGGCCGTGGTTATCTCGATCGACCCCAGGCGCATCTATGTGGCATCGCCCCGGCAGGTGTCGCACCACGTGATTGAAACAACGATTCCGGGCGCCGGGGGCGAACACTTTTGCTGGTATCAGTGCACGGTCAAGGGAGGGCGCGAAGGCCGAGACCTGGATGCGGTGACCCTGGCACAGACTTGTGAAAAGCTGGGGGCAGGGGAAATCCTGCTCAACTGTATCGACCGGGACGGGACCAATGCCGGTTTTGATCTGGAATTGATCAATGCGGTCAAGTCCGCGGTCTCGATCCCCGTGATCGCCTCAAGCGGGGCGGGTTGTGCGAAGCACTTCCTGGAAGTGTTTACGCAAACTCAGGCCGAATCCGCGCTGGCCGCCGGCATTTTTCACCGGCAAGAGGTCCCGATCGGCGAGGTGAAACGGTTCTTGAAAGGCAAGGTGGAAATCCGGGATTAGCCATTATGGGGACGTCCTCCCCCTGTCTTTGGCCCGCACGTGGGTATAGATGAAGGTTGTCTGAACGCTCTTAAAAAACTCGATTCAAATTTTAGGACAAAAAATTTTAAAAGATAACCACGTGGCGTTCTCAAGCCCGAAGGGCGCAAAACACGAAAGATTGAAAGCACGAAATAAAAGACATTGAGGTTTCGTGTTTTCGTGATCATCTTTTTAAGTTTTCGCTGCAAAAAACGCATATTGGTCTTAATGCGTGTGCCGCGATTTGAATTGAGTTTCTTAAAAGGGTAAAGG